>JAGBXH010000029.1 GCA_017629395.1 Clostridia bacterium
CAGCACCCGCGATCTCGTACATTTTGGCAATGGCGCGTGCAGCAACATCGGGGTAATCGGCAGCGCCTGCATAGTCCGCCGCAAGCTGTGCCGAACCAAATTTGAAGTCGGGCATCCAAATATCCACGTAAGGTGCGAGCATTTCCAAGGTTTCGGGCGTTTCATAGCCCCCCGAATTGTACGCGATGGGAATTTGCAGTTGCGGCTTGACCTCTTTGAGAACGGGCACAAGCTGCTCTGCATAATGTGTAGGCGTGACAAGATTGATATTATGCGCACCGCGTGCCTGCAGAGCAAGCATTTTTTCCGTCAGCTCGTCCGCACTGATCTCAATTCCCTGCCCGCGGTGGCTGACACGGTAGTTCTGACAGAACACACAGCCAAGGTTACAGCCCGAAAAAAATACCGTACCCGAGCCGCGCGTGCCGCTGATGCAGGGCTCTTCCCACATGTGCAGATCCGCGCGCGCAATCCGAAACGCGTTGCTCTGCCCGCAATACCCTCTGTGCATATTGCGGTCTATTCCGCAGCCGCGCGGACATGCCTTACATTTGTCCATGTCATCCCCTCCTTTTTTCATTTTATATCATTATACGAAAAAAAACGCCACGTGTCAAGATAAGGCTGTTTACAAAAGGTATGATTTGTGGTATAATAAGGACAATTCGCATAAGGAGGCACTCTATGCAAAAGCAGATCGCAGAAAAAATCGTCATCACAAAAAATCCCGCAGAGGATCTTCATAGGCTGTTTGCAAAGCTTGGCTATCGCCTTGCCACGGCGGAATCCTGCACGGGCGGCTTGGTTGGTAGCGTGCTGACCTCCCTGCCCGGCATTTCATCGGTCTACCTTGGGGGCTTTGTGACCTATACCAACCAAATGAAGATCGATCTTTTGGGCGTTGATCCCGCTGCAATCGAGCAATATACCGAGGTTTCCGCCGAGGTGGCAAGGCAGATGGCAAAAGGCACACGCGAACGCACGGGTGCCGAAATCGCCATTTCGTTGACGGGCGTGGCAGGTCCCGGTGGCGGCAGCGAGCAAACACCCGTGGGTACGGTTTACATAGGCGTAAGCTCGCCCGAGGCTACGTATGCAGAGCGTTACTGCATGCCATCCTATCTGCCGCGCCACGAGATCCGCTGCCGCGCTGCGCTTCTTGCCATTACGCTTGCAACCAGAGAAGCAAAAATTTATCATATGATCAGTCAGAATTTCTGCCAAAACCCTTGATTTTTTACAAAACTTGTTGTAGAATATATATTTGATATCATTTTTGCTCCCATGATGGGAAAGAAAGGCAATTTACATGGCAATGTTCAAGAAAATCGGCGTCCTGACTTCGGGCGGTGACGCACCCGGCATGAATGCGGCTGTCAGAGCCGTTACAAGAAAAGCTCTCGCTGAGGGCATTGAGGTCGTTGGTATCAACGGCGGTTATGCGGGTCTTCTCAACGGAGATCTGATTCCCCTGGAATCTCACAGCGTTTCCAACATCATCACCCACGGCGGTACGATCCTGTATTCCTCCCGTTGCCCCGAATTCGCAACGCCCGAGGGCATGGCAAAGGCACTTGCTACCTGCAAGGAGCAGGAAATTGGCGCGATCGTTGCCATTGGCGGTGACGGCACCTTCCGCGGTGCAACCGACCTTGCCAATCACGGAATTCCCTCGATCGGCATTCCCGCAACCATTGACAACGACATCACCGCAACCGATCTGACCATCGGTTATGATACTGCTGTCAACACCCTCTTGGGCATGATCGACTATCTGCGTGATACCTGCGAGTCGCATGCAAGATGCAACGTCGTAGAGGTAATGGGCAGAGATTGCGGCTTGGTCGCTCTGTACGCAGGCATTTGCACGGGTGCGGTATCCATCGCAATCCCCGAGGTTCCCTTTGACGAAGAGGCTGCGATCAAAAAGATCGCAAACGTACGCGACAAGGGCAAGAGAGGCATCATTGTGGTGTTCTCCGAGGGCATGCCTCAAAAGGACGGCAGAAAGTACAGCGAATACTTTGCTGAGAAGGTGCAGGAGATCACGGGCGTTGAAACCAAGTTTGCGCGCGTGGGTCACATCATCCGCGGCGGCGGACCTACCCTGCGCGACAGAATGACCGCTACGCAGATGGGCGTTGAGGCAGTAAATCTGCTGCTCCAGGGCAAATCCAACCGCGTTATGTGCGTACTGGAAAACAAGATCACCAACGAGGATATCAACTACGCGCTGGTGCTTGACCGTATGTGCAAGGGCAAGCTCAAGGACGGCGACCTGGATCGCTTCAGCGCCGATGAGATCGCTTCCATGCGCGCACGCTGCGCTTACAGACAGGCAAAGATCGAAAAG
>JAGBXH010000226.1 GCA_017629395.1 Clostridia bacterium
GTCGCCCCTACGAGATCCGTTTTGGGTTTGGTTTTGTAATCCCAACGGACGTTGTAGGGGCGAGAATTTCGGCACAGCCGAAATATTTGGTCGTCCGCGCGTATTGAAATTTTTGTGAAAACCTATTGACAAACCTTTTTGCATATGCTATACTACAGACAGTACAGATAGTACAGATAATACAGATGAGAGGGGATGCCGATGAAATTCAACTTTTCGGGCAATCAGGATATTTATTTAGAGATTGCCGAACGGTACAAGGAATATATACGGAAGGGCGTTCTGCAGGACGGTGACAAGCTGCCCTCGGTGCGTGTGGCGGCAGGCGAGCTTTCGGTCAATCCCAACACGGTTGCCAAGGCGTATGCTAAGCTGGAGCAGGACGGCTATATCTGCTCTTTGCCCAAAAAGGGCGTTTACGTGACCTATGAGGGCAACGAGCCCAAACCCAAGCAGCCCGATCCCGATTTTGCACAGATTTGCGCCATGCGTGACCGTGGCGTGGACAAACAAACGATTTTAGCATGGATAGAGGAGGCGTACGGAGAAAATGATTGAAATCAAGCATCTTTGCCATGACATTGGCGGAAAAATCATATTAAAGAACGTGAATCTGACCTTGCAAGAGGGCAGCGTGATGGGCTTGGTCGGCATCAACGGTGCCGGTAAGACCACACTTCTGCGCTTGATCTCGGGCGTATTTGCCGTCAAGCAGGGCGAGATTTTCATTGACGGTGTCAGCGTAGACAGGGAAGAAGCGCGTAAATCACTCTTCTTTTTGCCGGACGATCCGTACTATACCATCTATACCACGGGTGAAAGCCTTTATAAGATGTATAAGGTCTTTTATCCCGCAATTGACCGTGCGGTTTTTGATCGCTTTATGCAGGAGTTTTCGCTCGACCCCAAAAAGCCCATCCGTAATTTCTCCAAAGGCATGCGCCGTCAGCTGTATATCTCCTTGGCAATGGCAGTCAAGCCCAAGTATCTGCTCTTGGACGAGGCGTTTGACGGGCTTGACCCGCTCTCACGCTTGGCATTTAAGAAAGCACTCAACGAATTTGTGGAGGAATACGGCACCTCTGTGCTGATCTCCAGCCACTCCTTGCGCGAGCTGGAGGACTTTTGCGATTCCTACGTGCTCATTGACAATCAAACCGTGTCCGATTCGGGCGATATTGCCGAAAAGGTCAGCCGTTTCTGCAAATTCCAGCTTGCATTCAGAGAAGAGGTTTCAAAAGAGCTTTTTGCTGATCTGCCCGTCGCGTCTTTAGAGCAAAACGGCAAGTTTGTGCGTGTCGTGTTAGAGGGCAGCGCATCCGATCTGCTGCCCAAGCTCGAAGCGTTAAATCCCGCTGTCATCGAAGAGATGTGCATGGACTTTGAAGAAATCTTTATCCACGATGTAGAGAAAAGGGGGTACGTGAAATGACGACCTTTTGGAGATTTTTATACTACAGACTCAAATCAAGTGCGCTGCGCACGGTGATCTTTACGGTTCTCTCTACTGCAGTATGTCTATTGGGAATTTACATGGCAAACAAATCGGATAATGCAGAATTTTGTCAAAGCGGACTTTATATGCTGGCAACTGCGCTTTGCATCATAGCAAGCATCGTGCCGCTGTTTGAACTCGCAGGACTCAAAAACCGCAGAAATCTCGATACGCTGTATTTTTTTCCGCTTGGACGCAAAAAGATGGCAACTGTCTATTTCTTAAGTGGCTGGATGCAGGTGGTTTTCATTTATACGGTTACTTTTATTGCAAGCCTTATCTGGCTGATCTCGCAAACTGACTATTTCGCACTGATTTATATGCTGCCGTATTATTTTTTGTCGCTTGCGCTTGCATTTGTAATCTTTGCGGTCTTTTCCTTCTTGTTCTTGCAGGCAAATACCGTCGCAGACGGCGTGCTGTTTTGCGTACTTTGGATATTCTTGCCGTTCCTTGCGGGGCTATCGCTCGGGGAAGTATTTGAAATTGATTTTTTCAGAAATCTGTATAGCTGGGGAATTTTGTATACGCCCATGAACAATCTTACCGTGGTATTTCAGGATCTGATCGAGATCAACCATCCTCAAAGTTGGGATAGAGCTGCAGAGGAGATCATGGACCGCTGGTACGTATTCTTTATCTGGGGCGCGGCGGGCTGCGCGGCAGTAAACGGATACATGGTCAGCTTTATCAAAAAAGGAGCAGAGCAGGCAGGAGAAATATCAAATTCTCCGTTTGGTTACGCAATGCTCGTGCCGTTTTACGGCTATTGCCTTATGATCAATGCGGGAGCGTTTTTGGTTTCGCTTGACCCGATTGTTGACTCGATTGTCATTGTGGGGTATTTGATCCTTATGCTCTCGGGGTATCTGATCTACAGAAGAGGCTTTCATTTCAAAGCAAGCGATATGATTCTAACGGTGATTGGCGTGATTTTACCGTTCGCGGTCATGCTATATACAAATTAAGCATGATTTCATGCAAAAAAGCCAGTGCGCATGGGGCTGCTAAATTAGCGGTAAAATTGAACAAGGGGCTGCTTGGTAAGGCAGCCCTTAATGCTTTCAAATAGTAATTGCCGCAGGCGCGGGCGATCACTGATCGCCCCTACGGCTGTTTTTGTTTGGGTTTTACTTAACAAAACCCACAACATAGTCACTCGTAGGGGCGAGAATTTCGGCATAGCCGAAATATGTGATCGCCAGCACCTACAGCAACTATCTATAAAAACAAATAAGGACTGCATCAAAACGATACAGTCCTTGATTTTTGCGA
>JAGBXH010000227.1 GCA_017629395.1 Clostridia bacterium
CCACGCACCGCACTCGTGGGAGGAAAAATCCAAAGGCCTTGAAAAGAGCGCGATGGGCGTGGTTGGTTTGGAAACCGCCTTCCCCGTGCTCTACACCTACTTGGTAAAGCCCGGCATCGTCAGCTTGGAACGCATCATCGAAATGCTGACCCGAGCGCCCCGCGAACGCTTCGGCATTCCCGCAGGTGAGCAATCCTATACCGTTTGGCAATGCGACGACGCATATACCGTTGATCCCGAAAACTTCAGTACCATGGGCAGAGCCACTCCCTTCGCGGGACACACGCTCGTAGGTACTTGCATCACTACAATTCACGGAGGTAACATCGTATGGAAAACAAAATGAACATCAAGCTCGTCCTGGAGGACGGCAGCGAATTTTACGGCTACTCGTTCGGTGACGACAGCATTCGCGACCGCGTCTGCACCGTCGTATTCAACACCTCAATGGTAGGATATCAGGAAATCGTTTCCGATCCCGCTTACACCGACCAGTTCGTAGTGATGACATACACGCTCATCGGTAACTACGGCATGACCGAGGAGGACTACGAGTCCAAATCGCTCTCCATCGGCGGCTTGATCGTGCGCGAATACAACGACCAGCCCTCCAACTTCCGCTACACAAAGACTCTGGAAGAGGTCATGTGCGAGCATCACATCCCCGGCATCTGGGGCATTGATACCAGAATGCTGACACGTAAGCTGCGCGACAAGGGCAGCATGCGCGGCATTCTGACCAGCACCTTTACCACCAAGGAATCCGCTCTGGCGATGATCCGTGTTACCCCCGTTCCCACCGATGCGGTTGCAAGAGTGAGCTCCAAGAAGCGTTGGTACACCAGAACCGCCAACGCAAAGCACCACGTCGTTGCCGTTGACTGCGGCATGAAGACCAACATCGTGCGCACGCTGACCGCCAAGGGCTGCAACGTCACGGTCGTGCCCTACAATACCACCGCAGCACAGATCGAGGCACTCAACCCCGACGGCGTGATCATCTCCAGCGGTCCCGGCTGCCCCACCGATGCAGGTGAGGTAATGGCTACCATCAAGGAGCTTTGGGGTAAGTACCCCATGTTCGGCATCGGTCTTGGCTGCCAGCTGATCTGCCTTTCCAAGGGCGCAACCGTTGACACTCTGCCCCACGGACACCGCGGCGGCTATCCCGTTCGCTGCTGTGAGGACGGCAAGATCACCAGCACCGCACAGAACCACGCATACGCCGTCAACCGCGACAGCCTTGCAGGCACCGGCTTGACCGTGCTTTACGAAAACGTGACCGATCTTTCCGTTGAAGGCGTGATCGACGCAGAGAGCAACGTCATCGGCGTGCAGTTCGCACCCGAAAGCGCACCCGGTCCGCAGGACAATTACGCACTCTTTGACCGTTTCATTTCCATGATGAAGGAGGATAACTGATATGCCTAAGAGAACAGACATAAAGAAGGTACTTGTGATCGGCTCCGGCCCGATCGTCATCGGCCAGGCTGCCGAATTTGACTACGCAGGCACGCAGGCTTGCCTTGCGCTCAAGGAAGAGGGATATGAGGTTATCCTGTGCAACTCTAACCCCGCAACCATTATGACCGACACCACCATTGCGGACAAGGTCTACATGGAGCCTTTGACGCTGGAATACGTGGCACGTGTCATTCGTCACGAGCGTCCCGATGCCATCGTTCCCGGTATCGGCGGTCAGACCGGCTTGAACCTTGCTATGCAGCTGGAAAAGAAGGGCATTCTGCG
>JAGBXH010000030.1 GCA_017629395.1 Clostridia bacterium
CTTAGAGGTTAACTTTTCCCCCGCGAATGCTTTAGACCTCAGAGCCGTACAAGGCAATGCCTGCTTCATATTTTTCATCAACAAAGTATTCGTGCCACGCCTTTTTGTTCTGTACAATGATCTTATTCCCTGTCTTTTTTTCTGCCATAGTCCTTACCCGTTACTCTTTAGAGTCCTTGTGAAAAATGATTTCGTCCGGGAAATGCAGCCCCAGCTTTTCTCGCGCAATTCGCACGATATAGTCAAAATCAATAGGAGAATCAATCAGGAATTTAAGCTCATCTACCTGTTCCTGCTTATCTTCGATCTGTTGCTCCAGCTCCTTGATCTTTTCCCGGTTTGCATTATATATCATAACACCGGATATAAAGGTGCACAGCGAGATGATCACTATCGCAATCATGGCGCAGCGGAACAATATCTTCATGCTTGATTTAGTGCTTTTGGATACGTTCGTCTGCTGTTGAGTATCTCGATCCATCCTTTACCCTCCGTTCATTTTCAAATCCGTAAGATGCATGTAGCATCAATGATTGAGCCCTTTGCTCCGTACCCTCCTCCATGGCGTTTTGACGCACGCGAGAAAACAAAATTCCGAATGTGGCGGACCATATCCAAGTGATTGGAACAAAGAGCGCGCGTAAAACAATTGAGCGCACGCGCAGTATCAGCTTTTCCAGTATAACATGTGACAGGATATATCCTGCGGCAACGCCGATTACAACGAGGCAACGAACTTCGCCGCCGTTGATGTAATATACAAATATAACGGCAGTAAGACCTGCTGCAAGCATTAATGTAAAATCTTTGATGCTTTGCAGCAGCATTTTCACAATGCCATTTCGTAAGAAACCGATATCAGTCAAAGCATACAATGAATTTATAACAATACCTACAGGTATGCCGCCTATCAAAAGATTGGCGAGCTGGAATTGTGAAAGCTCCATTGTGCTCAAGAAAGCAGTCTTTTTAGAAAGCTGCGCTTTTCTTTGCTTTGCTCATCTGAATAGTAAACACCGGAAACGGTACCGGACAGTACCACGATCCCGGCGTCAATTTCTAAAACTGCAATTTTGAGATCCTTTCCCTCAATTGCCATATCTCCGCATTGTGTTCTGAGCATTACGTATCGATCGTCAAAGCTGACGACCTCCGTTACCCCGTCAATGCGCATATCCTTCCGATCCTTCAGGCAGATCGAATGCTTTCCCGTTATCTCCATCATTGGACCTCCGCATCTGTACTGACAGTATCATTCACTGTCAGTACAATATATGCAGATTTCCTAAAATTATGAAATCACCTCATAAAGAGATGCAGCATCCGCTTTCGCAGTAAATTCACGTACGTCCAGCACGCGAACCTTCAGCGTGCGCTGACCGAAGGTAACCTCGATCACATCACCGACCTTAACGTCGTACGATGCCTTTGCTTGCCTGCCATTGACGCTGATATGCGCTGCATCACAAGCCTCGTTTGCTACAGTTCTTCTTTTGATGATTCTGGAAACTTTCAGGAATTTATCAAGTCGCATAGATCAGTTGATCTTATCCTTGAGTGCCTGAGCAGCTGCAAAAACAACTCTCTTGGAAGCAGCGATCTCGACAGCTTCACCGGTCTTGGGGTTTCTGCCGGTTCTTGCGTCACGTGCCTTTACGTCAAAGCTGCCGAAGCCGGACAGCTGAACCTTTTCACCTGCAGCAACTGCATCGGAAATAGCTGCAACAACAGCGTTGAGGGCAACCTCTGCATCCTTTTTGGTCATGTTGCCGTTCTCGGCGATCTTTTGAATCAGTTGAGTCTTGTTCATTTTTTGTATCCTTTCGATATAAGATTTACAACGTTATTATACCATAATATTGCATTTATTGCAAGGGATTTGCGGAAATTTATAGAGGATTTTTCTTATGTTTTACAAGGATTTTTTCTTGTTTTCATCCCAAACACGCTCAAGCTCTGCACGGTCCGCTGTCGTAATATCGATCCCCTGCTGCTCTACTGCTTTTTCTATTGCCTCAAATCGGTCAATAAAGCGATTGGTTGCATGGAAGAGTGCTTCTTCTGCGTTGACGTGCAGCATTCTTGCAAGGCTGGTCACCGCAAGCAGTAAATCTCCGATCTCCTTTTCTGCCTCGATTGGATCATCGGTAACAGCCATGACCTCTGCTATTTCTTCAAGAACCTTATCCTTAGCCTGCTCAGCATCGGCAAAGTCAAAGCAGGACGCCTTTTTGCCAACCTTTTGTGCGCGAAGCAATGCAGGATACATAGGAGGAATTGCACGCAGCTTATCGGTTACGGAAACACGTTGCTTCTCTTCACTCTTTATGGCATCCCAATTTTGCAGTACCTGCGCAGAATCCTTGACCTGTACTTCGCCAAACACGTGAGGGTGTCGATGGATTAGCTTAACGCAGATATCGTTTGCTACGTCGGCGATATCAAATCTTCCCTCCTGCTCTTCAATGCGGGCATGAAACACAACCTGAAGCAGCACGTCGCCCAGTTCTTCACGAAGCAATACCGGATCCTCGGTGTCAATCGCCTCGATTACCTCATAGGTTTCTTCAATAAAGTCATTTCGAATGCTCTTATGATCCTGTTCTCTGTCCCAAGGGCAGCCTTGTTCACTTCTGAGTACAACAACAACGTCTACAAGATCGTCAAAGGTGTATCTTTCCTTCTTTAGCAGAGATGTGATTTTACTTTGAATATCCATGATCAAAAATCCTTTTCTTTATTATGTGTGATTGATTTAATATCCGAGATGCGGATCAACCCGCATTTATATGCGATGGTAAAGCAGATACAAATTGCTGCCAGAATTGTCCCCAAAATGCCTATACTTTGTAATGGTAAGTGCGAGAGCACCAGTCTGTATAAAATCGCCGCTGTCATGATGGACACCACCGCTGTGCATAAGCTCTGCGTCAGGCTTTTGAGAAAGTAAAAGGTTGGAGCAACAGCACTCACGAATGCAAGATTCAAACAAACTGTGATTATACAGCACAACCAGGTGCTGACCGGTGCAGCAAGAATACCGATATCCGGCTTTGCACACAAAGCGTACAGAGCAAACGCTTTGGCTACGCTGCCGATTGCAGTGGAAATCATTGGCAACCAAGGGTGTCCGTATGCCTGGAGCACCGCGCTTGTGAGAGTGATCAAGCAGCTGGCAGGGATTGAAACGGAAATCAAAATCAAGAGTGGCACAGCAATCTCGATTTCCCCTGCACCCGGAAACAGCAGCTGCAAGATCTGCCTGCTGAGCATCGATAATCCGAGAGACGACGGCAAGGTGATCACCGCCCACCAGCGAAAGGTCAAGCCAAGCAAGTTGACTTGCTCTTTAGCATCATTTCGTGCGATTGCATTGCAAAGATGAGGAACCAAAGGGAGAGCGACGGAGGAGAACAATGCAGGTACAAGGCCAAAAAGCGGCACGACCATTGCACTGTAACACCCATACATGGCAACCGCCGTTTCTTGTACAAAGCCTGCATCCTGTAATCGGCGCATAATGAGCGAAAGATCAATGACTTTTGAGACACCTGATAATAATGCACCAAGCGTAACCGGGAAAGCGGTGAACAGCATATGACGCATAAGAAGCGGAACGGAAGCCGTGTTATCTTGTTGAGTAGAGTGTATCAGTTCCTTTTTAGGGCAAAAGACGAGATACAAAAAGCTGACGAGCATTCCAACGCTTAATCCAAGCACGGCAAAAGCAGCAGTTGAAGCAGCACCCGCTTGATAAGACAAAGCTACATGAGCAAATGCAATCCCGAAAAGCAGCTTCCCTGCTGCCTCAATCACCTGCGATATTGCTGTAGGAACCATGTTTCTGTTCGCTTGATAATAACCGCGAAAAGCGCTTGACAAGCAGACGAACAATACCGCCGGAGCAATAAAGCGTAAGCTTTGTGCTGCCATTGGAGCATGCAACCATGAGGCAATGGTATCAGCGCTGAAGAATACTGCCAGTGCTCCGATTAAGCCAAACGTAAAAAAAAGACATACTGAGATTTCAAATATGCGCTTTCTACTATACGGATAACGGTTGATCAAGGTTGAAACAGCTACGGGAAGACCCGTCGTAGATACGATGCATAGCAATGCGTAAACGTCATATGCAGTATTAAAATACCCCATTCCCTGCGTTCCGAGCAAATGAACCAGCGGTATTTTATAACACACACCGATCAGCTTTACGAGGATTGCTGACGCAACAAGCACGGCAGCGCCTGTTGCGAATGTATTTCGTTGTTTGTTAATTGCAGATCTGATTAAGACCACCACCTCTCATATCATAAATATGAGAGTCAGTCATATATCAGAACTTAATGAATTCGTGATATAATGAATCCTTGGGCAGAAGCGAGGGAGAGATAGGTTCAATTTCCGCAATGCGATTCAGAATGTCCAAGGCACGCAGATAATATCTGCTTTGCTCGCTGACCAAAGGCAGAAGCTCACGCAGATAAGGAGTTAAAAGATGCAGATCATACGCCATTGTGGAATCCACGATCATATCGCATGCATCCTTATACGGGAAAATGTTTGCATCCTCATTATTGCGCACGCCGCGCCAGACCTCAAGCGTACGCTGTGCATCTGACGAGCGATATTGCGCATCGCGCACAATTCTTCTGTAAAATCTGAAAATATTGGGTTCAAACGTCTGGTTGCCTACCGTAATGGCACTTTCGGGACATACGAAGATGCTCGTCATACCATAGTGCGATATGCGCGTGGTCAATTCGGGGTATACAGCTTGAATGCCTTCGAAAATAATAAGATCCTCAGGCGTGCACTCGAACTCTCTGAATCCACTCCTGCTATGCGTGTGGAAATCAAAAATCGGAAGTGATGTTCTGCCTGTTTGCACGATCTGTCCAAGGCACTTGTCAAAAGCATCGAGATCCAGCGCGCAAACCGAATCCATGTCGAGCGCGCCGCCTTTTTTCTCGGCAAGCGCAAGCAAATAATCCATGTTATAAAAGAAGTCGTCAATGGATATCACATAAGTCCGCTTCCCCAGAGCTGCCAGCTTTTGGGTGATTTTATTCGCCGTTGTGGTTTTTCCGGCACAGCTGGGTCCGGAAAGACAGAGAAAGCGATTGTGCTTTTCAAGGATTAACGAGACAGCTGCGTCAATTCTTTTGTCGAATTCCATCTCACTCTGTGCCAAAAATTCGATTGCGTCCTTACGGGTATATTTCGTATTGGTAACGTGCATGAAAATACTCCTTTGTATAATTAAGTATTAGTCGAGCAAGCTTCTTTCCAGATAAAATCTTTCGATTTCCTCAAGCTTTTGCTTTCCGTTCTCATTTCTTAAGTATTCATAAGGATATTTGTCGTTGAAGAATCGTTTGATAAAGGGCTTGGATCCATCAGCGGGTCTGTAGTCAACGGCTTTAGAGACCGCACCGGCACCTGCTGCGAAAATAGAATGCACTTCTTCCATCATATAGATGTTGTAAAGTCCCTCATTTCCCTCTGTAGCAAGACCTACATTCTCAAAGTTGCCGACGGTATTTTTTTGTCTGTACATATAGTACGGCTTGTAGCCTTCATGCATGGATTTGATTTGAGAATAATCCACGCACTTTCCTGTGTCGCCACCGCGAATATCATAAATTTTTGAGTCCTTTTGTAAAATTTCAGCAGATTTTTTGACACAGAAGGTGTGGACTGTGATATTCTCGGGATGAAGCGCAAGGATACGATCGAAGGATGCTGCGAACGTGGAAAATTTATCGCCGGGCAGACCTGCGATCAGGTCTGTGTTGATCACCTTGAACTCAGCTTGCCGTGCAAGCTCAAACGCTTGATAGAATTGCTCGCTGTTGTGTGCTCTGCCGATTCCTTGCAAAACCTCATCACACAGAATTTGAGGATTGACGCTGACTCTCGTCACTCCATACTGCTTAGCAACTGCAAATTTCTCTGCAGTAATAGTATCAGGTCTGCCGGATTCAAGAGTATATTCTTCAAGATTTGCAACATCAGTAGACTCTGCAATAACAGAAAGCAGCATGCGAAGCTGGTCGGGCTCTAAAATTGTAGGCGTACCACCGCCTATATATACTGTTTTGACGTTAAGTCCAAGACGATCAATGCAGGCAAAAACATCCTTCACCTCGTCACACAGCTTTGCAAGATATTCCGGAATCAGCGAAAGCAGCCGCTTGGACGTATATGATACAAATGAGCAATAAGCGCATCTGGTCGGGCAGAACGGAATTGCGATGTAAACGCTGCAATCCTTCTTTTGGGGAGATGCGATCAATCTTGCTTCATTGAGCGCAACATCAGTAGCCAAAGCTGCCTTTTTGGGGATCACGAAATAATCGCTTGAAAGTATCTTCTTAACACGCGTTTTGCTGATTCCCTTTTTGAGCAGATCTGTCGCGACCTTGGAGGGACGCACACCGGTCAGCATACCCCACGAGGGGCGATAACCGCAAACCTCTCCGCATATAGTAAGAATAGCGTCACCTAAGGCAAGCTTGAGCAATCTGTCCTTATCTACGTCATCGCGCCAATGATAAATCTTTTGCGTGCTTGCAGCTTTATCACCCTGCGTAAGCGCAGCGTCCACGGTGTAGCCATCCTCAGACTCCTGTACCTTTAGGTCGAGCACGGGAGTGTTGGGAGTGATCTCACTGTCTTCGGAGAATTTCTCACCGGGATAGAATATCATACACAGTGTCTGAACGTAATATACGTTAACCTGTCCTTCAATGTTTAACTTCATATCAGATTACTTCCCTTTATTTTTCAGAACTTGGCTGTCCATTACAATGGTTACGGGGCCCCAATTCGTCAAGGTCACGTCCATATCAGCACCGAAAATACCGGTGCCAACGTGTTTTACGTGCATTTGAACCAATTCGACAAAATACTCATACAACCGATTTGCTTCATCCGGAGCGGCTGATGCAAAGAAATCGGGTCTGTTACCGTGTCTGTACTCTGCCAGCAAGGTAAATTGAGAAACGACAAGAATTTCGCCGTCAATATCCTTGACAGACAAATTCATTTTTCCGTTTTCGTCACGAAAAATTCTGTGCTTGACGATCTTTTCTGCAAGCAGGCGGGCGTCTTCCTCTGTATCCTCCTTGGCAACGCCAAGAAGGATCATAAGACCGTTTCCGCACTCGCCTACAATATTGCCGTCTACCTCTACCCTTGCGTTTTTAACTCTTTGTAATACTGCTTTCATGATGAATATCCTCTTACAACGTCCACAACGCCTTCAAGCGATTTAAGTCTTGACATAATGGACTGATAATGATCGGTGTTTTTACAGCTGACCTTGAGATTGATGATGCCCATGCCGTTTGATCTCTTTTGAGAGTTGACAGATAAAATGGCAACACGCATATCTGCAAGTGCAGTGGCAATATCAGCAAGCATGCCGATTCTGTCCTCCGTATGAAGCTGAATGAACGCCTCGTAGACGCCTACACTGCCCGAATCATTGTTGCCCTTTTCCCACTCAGCCTGAACCCAGCGGTCTGCATATTCGATCTTGTCGATATTGCACGTTACGTTGGGACAATCGTACTTGTGTACGGAAATACCGTAGCCCTTTGTGATAAAGCCGATAACACGATCACCGGGCAGCGGATTGCAGCACTTGGCAAATTTTACCTGACATCCCGTTTCTCCGTCTACGATGATGCCGCTGTTAGAGCGCACGTTTCTCGTTCTGGCGGGCGAAGACACCATATCGGACTCGGAAATCTCCGGTGCAGGCTCAGCCTCAACGGTAACGTATTTCGCTGCCTCATCCTTGATCTTATTGGCAATTTTAGATATGGAGAGACCGCCGTAGCCAATTTCATTATAAAGATCGTCAGGGCTTGCAAAGCCAATACGCTGTGCGATCGTTGCGCAAATTTCATTGCGCACGACCTCAGTAACCTTGGAAAGCGTTTTCTTGATCTCGGCTTCGAATTGTGCTTTTCCTTCGATGATATTTTCATCGCGTTTTTCACGCTTGAACCATTGGCGGATTTTTGCTTTGGCTTCACCTGTTTTAACGATAGAAAGCCAATCCTTGCTGGGTCCCTTACTTGCAGACGTGGTCAGCACCTCTACGATTTCGCCGTTTTCAAGAACGCGGTCGATCGGCACGATACTGCCGTTGATTTTTGCTCCGATCATACGGTTACCGACTGCGGAGTGGATAGCATATGCAAAGTCGATTGCGGTAGCTCCCTGAGGCAATGCAATCACGTCGCCCTTGGGTGTGAACACGAAGACTTCGTCGTGGAAAATATCGGTTTTGAGTGCATGCATGAACTCATCGGGATCACGCGCGTCGTCCTCGGTTTCGATCAGACGAGCGATCCACTCCAGCTTTTTGTCCATATCCTCCTTGGAGGTGGCACCCGATTTGTACTTCCAATGCGCAGCAATACCGTATTCGGCAATATGGTGCATTTCCCAGGTACGGATCTGCACCTCAAACGGAATACCGGAGCGTCCGATTACCGTGGTATGCAGTGAGCGGTACATGTTTGGCTTGGGAGTAGAAATATAGTCCTTGAATCTGCCGGGCATAGAGTTGAACATCTCGTGAATAATGCCAAGCACGGTGTAGCATTCAAGCTCGGTATCAACGATAATACGCATGGCGTAGAAGTCGTAGATCTCATCAAAGGTTTTTCCCTGCGAAAACATCTTCTTATAAATACTGTAGACGGTTTTGATTCGACCTTCCAGCGTATACGAAATATTGTTTTCCTCCAGCTTTGCACCCACGGTCTGGCGGATCCCTTCGATGAAATTCAAGCTCTGCCCATATTTTGACTCAATTCCGCTGCGGACTTCCTCGTAGCCGATCGGGTCAAGATAGCGCACACCAAGGTTTTCAAGCTCCTGCTTGATCTTCTGCATACCAAGACGGTGCGCCAAGGGGGCATACACCTGCATCGTTTCAAGTGCAGTGATTCTTCGCTTGTGATCAGGCTTGACCTCAAGCGTTCTCATATTATGCAATCTGTCACACAGCTTGATAAAGATCACGCGAACGTCCTTGGACATTGCAAGCAGCATTTTTCGCAGATTCTCAATGTGCGCCTCTTCCTTATCCTCAACCTGCAGCGTTACGATCTTGGTAAGACCGTCAACCAATACGGCTACGTCCTTACCAAACAGCTTTTCAATTTCCTTAAGATTGGTCTTATCTGCACAGTCCTCAACGGTGTCGTGTAAAAGAGCTGCGCAGATGGAATCGGTGTCAAGCTCCAATCCTGCTACAATTTCAGCAACGGCGACAGGGTGAGAAATGTATTTCTCACCGCTGACGCGAAACTGTCCTTCATGCAGCTTGTCTGCATACTCGAACGCACACGTGATTTTTTCCACGTCATATTTTTTTCCTGTTGCCTTCAGAATATCCAGCAGCCTTGTAATGTCTGTGTGAACCGAATTTTGCATAAATGTTCCTCGTTAAATTTGGTGTGATCTCGTTACTGACATTGCTCACGCAATTTCTTCAGCAGCACCGAGTTTTCTATGTTTGTCTTGGCGACGTTATAGTACACGTCAAAAATATAAAGATTATCCCCGGGCTCGCTGACGCCGCAGAGCTTTAACTCAGCCAAAATCGCAATGATAAATTTCAGCTTGATATAGTTGATTTGCAAAGCGGATGTAAGGTTAAGCGTAGAAAGCAACGTTTTATGAGAGAAGGTATTGTGCCCTATGCGACATTCTCTACGCAACAATTTATAAACTTCTGCAATATCCTCTCTGCTCGGGATGACATTTTCATATGCATGGATTGCTGCTCCCTCAAGAATCTGCTCATATCGCTCTCTTTCCGATCTGCATTTTTCAGCATACTCATCTGAAATGCGGATATCCTTCACGATCATCTGCAGACTCTTGACGTTTTGATATTCGTTAATGCTGAGTTGAAACATGACGTCAACGCAATCAGAAACACTGAACGGGCACGTGGAAGCAGGTGTTCCAAACCATACTGCCTGCATTTGTAAGCCATCCTTAGCAAGAATGATCTTGCAGTGCTTGCCTGCCCCTAAAGGGATGATCTTATAAACCGTCAGGTTTCTGCAGATCAGCTCAGGCGTTGGATTGGCAACTCCGAAGGGCTCCAGCGCACCAAGCTCAACAGCCAACGGCATTGTCAGCTGCTGCACGTCAACCTCACAATCAGCCTCATAGCGGATATCCAAGGCATCACTATCAAGATTTTCTCTTGCATATTGATTGATCCTTTGCCTAAAAGCGTCTATGTTACATCTTTGAATGGAGAGGCCGGCTGCCAGCTCATGTCCGCCGTATCTGGTTAAAAGATCGCTGCAATACGTCAATGCGTCCACAAGGTTCATTCCCTTTACGCTTCTGCCGGAGC
>JAGBXH010000228.1 GCA_017629395.1 Clostridia bacterium
ATTCTGTTTTCGTTTCCGGTGCATCGGTATTGGGGATCGTGGATGTATCGTCGGTGCTGGTGGTGTCAACGATCTGGCCTCCGGGCACGTCACACGCGCACAGAGAGAGCATCAACAAGACAGCCAAAAAGGGAAGTAAGCGTTTCATAAATCCTCCGGGGAATGTCGTTGAGAATATTATAGCATAAATTTGGGGGAAAGTAAAGGTTTTTTCGCAATAAGTAGGGGCGATCAGTGATCGCCCGCATTCGTTTAGGGTTACGTTGCGCAAAACCTCTCCGTTCTTTTTTGACGGAGTAGCCGCAAAAGAAGAACATATTTGCTTCGCAAATCAAAACGGCGTTATGCGGGGGCGTTGCCCCGAACCCCAGTCGCTTTTTGAAAAAGGCGGGCGAAAACTTTCATGAGTGGGTCGTCCGTGTGGTGGCGGTTGCAAAAAAGAGGCCGCCGTCGGCGACCTCTTGGTTTTGTTAACTTAAATGCATCGAACGCGCAGCACAGCGTCCATGTCGTCCATTTCGCACGCGCACATCGTGCCCGAGATATCGAAAATGGTGTAAGCGTAATCGCCCTTGGATTTGCTTGCCATGTTCTCAATGTTATGCCCCTTTGCCGAGATCGCAGCAGAAAGCGTCGCGATGACGTTCGGGATATTCTTATGCAGCACGCAAACGCGGCTCTCGCCCGAGCGCGGCATAGAGAGAGCAGGGAAGTTGACGCTGTTGACAATGTTGCCGTTTTCCAGATAATCGGTAAGCTGCTCTGCTGCCATGACGGCGCAATTGTCCTCGCTCTCCTCGGTGGAAGCACCCAGGTGAGGAATGGTGACAGCACCCTTGACGCCAATGAATTCGGGCGTGGGGAAGTCGGTCACGTAAGCCGAAAGCTTACCGCTCTCCAGCGCTGCGATGACATCGGCGGCAAGTACCAGATCGGCACGCGCGAGATTGATGATCTTTGCACCGTCCTTCATGGTTGCAAGGCTTGCCGCATTGACCATGCCCTTGGTGTCCTTGGTAGCGGGTACGTGCAGAGTCAGATAGTCCGCCTTTGCAAACAGCTCGTCAAAGGTAGCAGCCTTGACGATGCGGGGATCAAGGTGCCATGCCGCGTCAACCGAAAGGAAGGGGTCGCAGCCGATGACGTTCATGCCCAGAGAGAGCGCGGTGTTTGCCACCATACCGCCGATTGCGCCAAGACCCACAACGCCTAAGGTTTTGCCGCGCAGCTCAGTGCCTGCAAATGCGGATTTGCCCTTTTCCACAGCCTTTGCCACGTCGGTTGCGGGATCAAGCGATTGCGCCCAGTTAATGCCGCCCACAATGTTTCTTGCCGCCAGCAAAAGGGCACATACGGTCAGTTCTTTTACGCCGTTGGCGTTTGCACCGGGGGTGTTGAAGACTACGATGCCTGCCTCTGCACACTTGTCAAGCGGAATGTTGTTGACGCCTGCGCCTGCACGCGCAATGGCAAGCAGGGAATCGGGCAGCACCATATCGTGCATGACTGCGGAACGCACCATCATGCCGTCGGGGGCGTCCATGGTGTCGGCTACGACGTAATCGGCAGGCAGCTTTGCAAGGCCTACCTTGGCAATTTTATTAAGCAGTTGAATGTTTTTCATGGGGGTTCTCCTGTTTAGTTCTTGGGGTTTTCAGCTTCAAACTTTTTCATGAATGCGATCAGATCGATAATACCCTCGGTGGGCATTGCGTTATAGATCGACGCACGCATACCGCCTACGGAGCGGTGCCCCTTGAGGTTCTTAAAGCCTGCCTTGGCAGCCTCGGATGCAAACTTCTTATCCAGCGCTTCGTCGCCCGTCTTAAAGGTCACGTTCATGATCGAGCGGTAAGCGGGCTGCGCGTGGGTGATATAGTAATCGGTGGAATCGAGATAGTCGTAGAGCATGTTTGCCTTGTTGTAGTTGATCTTGGCAATGGCTTCAAGACCGCCCTGCTCCAGAAGGTACTCGTAAACCAAGCCCGCCATATAGATCGCATAGCA
>JAGBXH010000229.1 GCA_017629395.1 Clostridia bacterium
GGAAGGATGCAAGCGAAGACGAGGAGCGCACACCCAGAATGTAAATGTTCTTTGCATTCACAATGCTGGCTACAGCACCCTCAAACGCCTCGCGGTCAATACCCTCGAGCGTCTTGCGGATCTTTTCGGCATCGGACTCCAGCACTTTGGAAAGCACGTCGCCCTTACCGATGAGGTTATTAGTCACTTCGATACGCTGGAAGGAGGTCAGCTTGGTGCGGATCAGCTCCTGCAGCGATTTTTGGAACTCGGGGTATCCCTCGTAGCCAAGCTCGATGACAAAGCGCACCACTGTAGACTCGGAAACGCCCACTGCCTGCCCCAATTTGGAGGCGGTCATGTAGGCTGCCTTGTCGTATTCCTGCAAAATAAACTTTGCAATCAGCTTTTGACCCTTGGAGAACCCTTGCATATTTTCTTCAAGAATTCTCAGAATGTCTCTTTTCATATCAATATATCCTGCCTGTTGTCGTATTTGGAAAATTTCATAAAACACCAATCTTAATTATACACCCACAATGCTTTTGTGTCAAGGGTTTTTGCAAGTTTTAGGAAGTGGAATTGCAAAAAACCAAGCACTTCACATCAAGCTTTCGGGAATGTTTGTAGGGGGAGCATAGTATGCTCCCACCACAAAGCACGTCGGCCAACCGCTTGGGTGTCGATACCGATCTTTGCTACTGGCGGGAGGATCATATCCTCCCCTACAAAAATATTGTTCACTTTTACTGCTTCTGATACTCCCCCGCAAGGATGGAATACGTTCCCACGGTGCGGTACGAGCCCTTGACCAACATTGCCTCGCGGCGCTCGCCCTCATACTGCATGCCAAGGCGCTCCATGACGCGCACAGAGCGGTCGTTGCCCTTTAAGTACCTTGCCTCAATGCGGTGCAATTTCAGCGCAACAAAGCCAAAGCGTATCACCTCGCGGACCGCCTCGGTGGCATACCCCTTGCCGCAAAAATCGGGGTGGAACACGTAGCCGATCTCGCCTACGTCGTTGGGGTAATCAAAGCGCGTAAAGCCGCAAGAGCCGATGACCCTGCCGCTTGCCTTTTCCACCACAGCCCAATCGAAATAATCCCCCACGCTGTACCGCTGCCCGATATAGCGCAGATAGTCCTGCGTGTACTCCATATTGGCGTGCGGCATCCATGTCAGATGCTCGGTCACGTCCGCGCGGCAGGAATAGGCGTATATGTCCTCCTTGTCCGAAATCAGCATCTTGCGCAAAATCAGTCGCTCGGTTTCAAGCGTCGGAATTCTTGAAAATATCTTATAAATGCTTTCCTTTTTCATAGATCTTGTCCGCACTCCTTTGATCGTCTTAGCATCATTATAACGGAAATTCGGCTTTTTTGCAAGAGCGTGCAAAAAATATTTGCAAAATATCGCCATGCAGCGTGACAAAGCGCGACTTTTATGCTATAATGGATGGGATATGACAAGAAAGGAGTGATGGATATAAAAGAACAGCTCAACCGCGTGCTGGTACCCGTATTATTGGGTGACGGCGCACAGCCCGTCAAAATCGCACGCAGACTGTACCGCCGCTTTGGTGTGCTCTCGCATATCTATTGCTCCCGTACCGCCCTTTCGGCGCATTTTTGCGCCTGTGTGCGCGTCGTGCGCACGCCCTCATACCTGCAGGGCGATCTGCTTTGCCAAGACCTGTGCGCCTTTGCCAAGGAATACCCCGATCTGCTCTTTTGTCTGATCCCCTGCAGCGATGATTATAAGATATTCTGCACCGCGCATGCAGCAAAGCTGGAGCCTTACTACGTCATGGTACAGCCCGAGCAGCTGCAAGAGGATGCGCTGCCTTATCTTTACAAGGAGGAACTGCCTATATGAAGCTTTGTGATCTGGTCAGAGGGCTGGACTATACCTGCCCGCGCGCTTTGCCCGATGCGGATGTGACCTATATCTGTCACGACTCGCGCAAGGCAGGTCCCGACGCGCTGTTTATCTGCATTGCGGGCTACGTCAGCGACGGACACAACTACGCACTTTCGGCTTACGACAAGGGTGTGCGCACCTTTGTAGCGCAGCGTCCGATCGAGCTGCCGCGTGATGCAACCGTGATTTACGTGCCCGACACGCGCATAGCACTTGCCAAGTTGGCTGCAGCTATCTTTGATCGCCCCGCGGACAAGCTCTGCATCATCGGCATTACGGGCACAAAGGGCAAAACCACCACTGCGCTCATGATCCACGGCGTGCTTGAAAAGCTGGGCATTCCCTCGGCTTACATAGGTACAAACGGCATTGATTTCGGCGGCAGGCACTACGCCACGGCAAACTCTACGCCCGAAAGCCTGGACTTACACGAATACATGGCGCAGATGGTGGAATTCGGCATCCGATACGTGGTCATGGAGGTGTCCTCGCAAGCCCTTAAGCTGCACCGCGTACACGACATCAAGTTTGACTACTGCATCTTCACCAATCTCTATCCCGACCACATAGGTGGTGTGGAGCACGCCGACATGGAGGAATACAAGGCATGCAAAAGGCTGCTGTTCTCCTTCCCCGGTATCCGTAATATTCTGGTCAACGCCGACGATCCCGAGGCATCGTATATGACCGCAGACACCACCGCTCCCGTGACGTCCTTTGGCATGGGCAAGGGCTGCGATTGGCGCGCTGCCAAAATTCGCCCCGAGATCTGCTTCCGCGTACCCGGCACATCCTTCGTATGCAGCACTCCCGACGGACAAGCCCTGCCCGTTTCCATTCCCTTCCCGGGCGATTACAGCGTTTACAACGCGCTTTGCGCGCTTGCAGTATGCAATAAGCTGGGCATTCCGCTTGCAGACAGCACAGCCGCTTTGGCGGTGGTGCGCGTCAAGGGTCGTTTTGAGCCGGTATTTTTGGCAAGCCGCCCCGATACCACCTTTATCATCGATTATGCCCACAACGGTGCCTCCCTGCGCGCTGTGCTGGAATCCTTGCGGGCTTATAAGCCAAGACGCCTGATCTGCCTGTTTGGCTCGGTTGGCGACCGCACGCAAATGCGCCGCGGTGAGCTTGGCGCGGTGGCAAGCGAGCTTTGCGACCTTTCAATCCTGACCTCGGACAATCCCGGCAATGAAGATCCGAACAAAATCATAGCCGACATCGCAGCGGCATTTACGCATGATAGGTACGTTTGCATTCCCGACCGCGCCGAGGCAATCGCTTATGCGGTCAAAAACGCACGCAAGGGCGATGCCGTCGTGCTTGCGGGCAAGGGGCATGAGAATTATCAGCTGATCTGCGGCAAGCACCTGCCCTTCTCGGAGCGGGAGATTCTGCTCCAAACAGATAAGATGCTATAAAGGAGGACTACCCCTTATGGAAATTGTAAAAATCGACCCGAATTTCGTCTTACCAGGCGCTGTACAAAGAGATGATATTGTATGGCTTGATGCTGCCTGCGAACCGTTTGTCATTTACGGTGCTGTGGGAACGAATCCCTATGCGCGCTTGCCCATGGAGGTTGCCCAAACGGTCAGCGAGGGCGTGCAAGTCCTTTGCACCCACACCGCAGGCATTCGCGCCCGCTTTTGTACTAATTCCCCGTATATTGCCATTCGCGCCGAGTGGAACACACAGTGCCGCATGCCGCACATGCCGTTTCTCGGGATCAGCGGCTTTGATCTTTACCGTGTGTCGGGTGCGCACCGCAAGCAAAGCTACGTTGCTTCCCTGACACCGCCCGTAAGCTGTGAAAACGGGTATGAAACCATCGCTTTTGTGGGCGAGGGCATGAAGGAATACGTTTTGAATTTCCCACTTTACAATGACGTTTCAAGACTTTTGATCGGTGTGGCAGAGGGTAGCCAATGGCAAGCACCGCAGCCCTACGCCAATGCCCTGCCTGCCATCTTTTACGGATCGTCGATCACGCAGGGCGGATGCGCGTCCCGCCCCGGCACGTGCTATCAGAATTTTCTTTCCCGCGCGCTGGATATGGATTACGTCAACCTCGGCTTCTCGGGCAACTGCCGTGCCGAGGACACCATGATCGACTACTTAGCAAGCCTTGAGATGTCGGTCTTCGTGTCGGATTACGATCACAACGCCCCCACAGCCGAGCACCTTGCCGCCACGCATGAAAAGCTTTACCGTGCCATTCGCAAGGCGCATCCGCACGTTCCCTACGTCATGCTCTCCAAGCCCGACTACCACGACACCCCCGATGAACGCGCGCGCCGCTCCATCGTCATGCAGACCTATCAAAAGGCTGTTGCCGAGGGCGACCCGAACGTGTACCTTGTGGACGGTGCTTCGATCTTCGCAGGCGACGAGAGCGACGGCTGCACCGTGGACGGATGCCACCCCAACGACCTTGGCTTTTACCGCTTTTCTCGCGCACTTCTTCCGATTTTTGAGCGCATATTGACTTGATACAAA
>JAGBXH010000230.1 GCA_017629395.1 Clostridia bacterium
CTTGTTGACGGACTTGTCAACGAGGTGGCAAAGGAATGCTTTGCGGTCACCGTGATCAAAGCAATGCTGCCCGCGCAGGAAATGCGCGTGACGCACTGGTTCCATACGGATTGCCTTGCCAACTACTACAACGTGCCCGCATGGAGCGAGGAGCACTGGAGAATTGTCGAAAACTTTGCCCGCACGGCAAGAAGAAACGGCATCAATTTGCTGCTGACCCCCGTGTTTACCCCCGCGCTGGATACCGTTGTGGGCGGTGAGCGCACCACGGTGCAACTGGTGGACGTTTGCAAGAACGGCGACGCCTACTCCTTCGGCTTTGACAAGCTGGATCGCTGGATCGAGATGTGCAACCGCGTGGGAATTGAATATTTTGAAATTGCGCACCTGTTCACGCAATGGGGTGCGGAGCACGCGCCCAAGGTCATGGCGACCGTGGACGGCGCATACAAGAAGATCTTTGGCTGGGAAAGTGCGGCTACGGGCGAGGAATACAGCACCTTCCTGCGTGCATTCCTTGCAGCGTTCCTTGATCACATGAAGGCACGCGGTGACGATAAGCGTTGCTATTTCCATATCTCGGACGAGCCCAACGAAACGCAGCTTGAGTCCTATAAGGCGGCAAAGGCGGTGGTTTACGATCTGATCAAGGATTACCCCATCATGGACGCGCTCTCCAACTTTGAATTCTTCAAGCAGGGCATCGTGCCGCTGCCCATTCCCTCCAACGACCACGTAGAGCCTTTTATTGAGGCAAAAGTGCCCGGTCTTTGGACTTATTATTGCTGCGGTCAGCTTTCGGGCGTTTCCAACCGCATGATGGCAATGCCCTTGTGGAGAACGAGATCGATCGGTTACCAGTTCTACAAATATGACATTGCGGGCTTTTTGCAGTGGGGATATAACTTCTATAACACCTGCGGCTCAATTGACCCGATCAATCCTTACGTCGATGCTTGCGGCGAATACTGGGTGCCTGCGGGAGATACCTATTCGGTCTACCCCGCACAGAACGGCGAGGCACTGGAGTCCATTCGCATTCTGTCCTTCTATGAAGCATTGCAGGACGTGCGCGCCATGAAGGTTGCCGAGGCATATTACGGCAAGGACGCAGTCGTGGCAGCCATGGAAGAGATCCTTGGCGAGATCAAATTCAGCAAATGCGCCACCGACGCAAATACGATCCTTGCAATGCGCGCAAAGATCAACGACATGATCGCGGCAGCGGTTAAGTAAACAGTTTCAATGCCTCCATTCACGAAAGTTTTCGCCCGCCTTTTTCAAAAGGCGGCGCAGGTCGAGGGCGCGCAGCCCTCGTCGCCTCCGCAGAGGCGAAACTCTAAACTCGCCGTTCTTTTTGGTTCTTTTTCTTGCGGCTACATAGCCAAGAAAAAGAACGGAAACGGTTTCCTCGCATAAAACCCCAACGATCACGGCGGGCGATTCGTTCAATCGCCCCTACGGCATAACCGCTCAACATAAGCGCAAAAGGAGATTACCACCACGGTAATCTCCTTTTTTTGATCAAAAATAGCAAAGTTCCATTTTTTGTTTTGCCCAATCTTTCATATTTACTCTCCGCATGCACAAACTATGCGTAAACAGAAATTTTGGAGGCTTCCTATGAAAGATTTTATAGATTCCCGTGCATATTCGCGTCAAGAGCTGCTTGACATCGTTTCCCTTTCGCTCGCGATCAAACGCGCCATCAAACAAGGCTATTATCCCCCCTTAATGAAGGACATGACGCTTGGCATGATCTTTCAGCAGTCATCTACGCGTACGCGCGTGTCGTTTGAAACCGCAATGAGC
>JAGBXH010000231.1 GCA_017629395.1 Clostridia bacterium
CCGTACTTCTCTTCCTGGGGGGCAAGGGCATCCTCCATTGCTTCCTCGGAATAGCCCGATGCGCTGTAACGAACCACGTCATAGAAATGGAACACCTTGGTCATTGCCTGCTGACCCTCGTTAAGCGCATAAGCCAAAGGATAGAGCGCGGAATAATCGTCCTCATCAAGTACGTAATCCAAGCAGAACTGATACAGCGTCTTGCCGTCAAGGTACTCAACGTTGCGCATTCTCTGAGCAATGGAATAGTACTCCAGATAATGGATCTCATCATCCGTAAAGTCATCATCCTTGTAATCGAACTCCGCTTCAACGGTTGCAAGCTCCTTGAACATATCAGCAAACACGCCGATGGAGGGCGCGATAAGTGCGGCATACATATCCAGATCCTCCGAAGCGTCTACAAAGACGGTGGGATCTTCGGTTACCTGTGCCGCAGCATCGCCTACCTTTTCCAGGTATGCCTTGCCGTCCTCGTTGTAGGAAACGCCCATTGCAAGCAGCGAACGAACGTTATTGAGCACGTAAACGTTACCCTGGAAGAAGATGGTTGCCAGCTCATATTCGTCAATGCCCTCGTAGAAGATGTCACCAAGACGCTCGCCCTCAAAGGTGGGGATCTCTTTCTCGGGAATGCCTTTGCTTACAACGTTATAGAAGTTAAGCTGACGGAAAGCTGAATCTGCAAGGTAATCCCCTGCATCGTATGCTTCGACGAAATAGTTGATTGCATCCAGATAGATCTGACCCATTGCTACGTAATCGTCATAGCTCTGCTTGATCATTTCCTGGTAGTTACCGTCACTGTAACCGCCGTTCATCTGCATGACGGCAAGGTCGGTGATGGCTTCCTCAATGTCGGTCGTGGTCTTGTATGCAAGCCACACACCAATCTCATCGGAGTCTGCGTTGAGGTTTTCGTTGAGCACCTTATACTCCTTGAATTCGCCCTCAGCGATAATTGCCTTTGCCTCTTCATAGTCCTCTGCATACACCAGACGCAACTCGGAAATATATTCCTCGTCACCTGCCGCAAAGGCAGGAACAGTGGCACAGAGAAGCGTGGAAAGCATCAATACAAACGCTAAGCTTACTTTAATGATTTTTTCCATTATTCGTTATCCTCTTTACTATCGTTATTATTGTTTTTTTTGCTGTTTGCTTTGGCTTTTCTTTCAACGAATATGATGATTGCCGCCAGCACGGCAACGCCGATATATACGCCGATCAGGACCAAAGATCCCTCGCCAAACAATGAGCCTAACTCAATCTTTTCAGGGGGTGTTCCGGCGGGAATGGTGATCTTATCCAAGACCTTCTCTTCACCGCATTCCTTGCAGGTCACAACAAGCTTGTAAGAGCCGTCCTTATCAGCAGTTGCCTCCACACGGTCCTTCTCTACGGGATCCCCGTATACGTGCCCTGTCACGTCTCTCTTGCCGCACTCGTCACACTTGTGGTCGTCGTCGCCGTCCGCATCGGGGTGCTTGCCGCTTGCCTTATTGACACCCTGCACGACCTCCATTTGGATCGCACAGTCCTTACAGTTGGTAAGAATGCCATAGTAGCCGTCTTCATCACAAGTAGCGGGAACGTTGACCTTACCGATCTCAATTCCGTTGGACGTGTGTCCCTCGGTTGTTTCGCGCGCCATGATCATGTAAATCTGATCGCCGCCTGCGTCCTTGTTGAGATTGATAAATTCGTCAAGATAGGTCTTGCCATCTGCACGCTTAACGGTCACACGCTCAACGCCGCACTTAACGGAGTTTTCTGTCTGCTGCTTCACGTCAAGGCTTGTAATGGGATTGCCTGCATACTTGGAATCAGTGGTGTAAAGGTAGAGGTACTTGCCTCCTGCATCTGCATTGAGGTCAATATCGGCTGCCAACGTAAATTTCACTGTCTTACCATCAATGACGAGTCTTCTGCTGGGCTCAAATTTTTTGCCCTCATAGACCATAAGATCCGTCAGCGCATCTCTGGATTTTTCCACTCTCTTGTACGCAACGTAAACCCAGTTTCCGCCTGCATTCTGATTGAGATCAACGTCAACAAAGCCGTC
>JAGBXH010000232.1 GCA_017629395.1 Clostridia bacterium
AGGTCGTGGAGCTGGTGCCGTTCGGCTTTAACTTGGTTGAGCAGCCCGCGCTGCGCCCCGAATTCAAGGCAGCAAGCAAAAGCCTTGGCGTGCCGATCGGTAACTATTCGCTCAACGCCAATTTCTTAATGCTCACGCCCGAGCAGTACGCTGCCGAGCTGGCGCGCGTCAAGCAGCATATCGACATGGTGTCGGATATGGAGATCCCCACCATTCGCGTGGATTCTGCTGCATTCCGCCGCCCCATGTGCGAAAATACCATGGAGAAGTTTCAAGAGGAAATGCCGCTGATCGTGGCAACCTACGAGCAGCTCTGCGACTACGCAAAGCCCTTGGGCATTACCGTATTGCTTGAAAACCACGGCTTCCACGCAAACGGCTCGGAGCGCGTGCGTCAGATCATGACCGGCGTGAAGCGCGACAATTTCGGGCATCAGCTGGACGTAGGCAACTACACCTGCGTGGACGACATCCCCGAGATTGCCGTCAAAAAGATGATCCCGTTTGCCAAGACCATTCACATGAAGGATTTTTACGTGCGCCCCGCGCACAGAGATCCCGGCGGTGCTGCGGAATTTAACTGTGAGAATTCGTGGTTCCGTTCGGTCAACGGTACGTTTTTGCGCGGCTCTATTCTCGCACAGGGCGATATTGACATCTGGGACGTCATGCGCACCATCAAGTCGTCGTCCTTCGACGGTGATATCTATCTTGAATACGAGGGCATGGAGGAGTGCGAATACGGCACGCACGTGTCCTTTGCCAATATGAAGCGTATTTATAACGAGGTGTAGCCAATCGCGGCGGCAGCAAGCCACCTACGACGCGGCTCGATGCGTAGGGGCGACTGGACGAATCGCCCGCCCGATATGTCCGTAGGGGCGATCAGTGATCGCCCGTCCCTATGGATAAAAATCTACCGAAAGGAGAGCACCAATGGCCAATAAGAGAAAACGCACACGGCAAAAGCACTCGGTTCGATATTGGAGAAATTTTGTATTAACCGTTTTGCTGCAAATCATGCTGGTAGTACAAATTCCGTTTTCGTTGCAATCCGTCTGGCCTGCCAATCAAGTTAACACCGACACGATTGTCGGAGAGGTGGAACGTGCTGAATGGGTAGATATGCGCAAGAACCGATCGTATTTGCGCATTACTGTAAACGGTCAAGAGTACCGATACAAAAACATCAACCGCAAGGAAATAAGCGGCCAAGATATTGCAAAAGCACTTGAGCCCGGAGAAACTGTTGAACTTTCGTACAAAAGCATTTTGGGTTTATACAATAAGGTCGTTGCGTTAGAGGATGAAACGCAAGTCTTTCGCGACGTTCAAACGTATAACGCAAGCGCCAAGCGGAGGCTGCCTGTGCTGGCGGTTGTATTCATGATATTGGAGTTTTGGCTTTGGTCGTTTTGGATCGCTTACAAAAAACCGTGGTATGAATTGACTTGGTTTGAAAAAATACTAAAACGTGTTAAGAAAGATCACAAAAAGAAACGAAAAAAGATAAAACATGCAGAAATGAACGAAAAATTATAAAACCAACGCCATTTAACGTAGGCGTTGGTTTTTTGTGTTGACAGGGGAGAATATGATTCTCCTGCTATAACTGTTGTGATATTATGTGAGAAATTTGTTTCCGTTCTTTTTGAGCAAGGAGCTGCAAAAAGAACCAAAAACAGCGATATTGGGATTTCGCGCCTGTGGGCGCGACCAAGGGCGCTGCCCTTGGAGCCTGCGACCTTTTTGCAAAAAGGTCGATCAAAAACTCTCATCGTTTTGGGTGGTTAAGTGGTTTTTGCCGCCAATTTCTTGACAAAATCCGTGATCTCATTGCCTACCTGCGTTATTTCCGCAAGAAATTCCTTTGCCGTCATACGCGAGATGCCGTAGCTGACCGCAGAGAACTGCAACAGTCTGTCGCCCGTGACCACGCGGATGCTGTAATCGGGGCCCAGGTCGTGCATGATCTGCTCAATATACGCGTCCGCCGTCTGATCCTGCTTGGTGTACACAATGCGATAGCCGTCATGCTTGATCTCCGATCCCGCGCCGTCTTTGACAAGATACGCGTCGAATACCAGCAGCACGTCTGTCTTGGTAAAGGCGTGATAATCGCTGAGCATGTCCATGAGCTCCTCGCGCGCTTTTTCAAGGCTGTAATCAGCCGTTTGCTTGAGCGCATCCCATGCGTAAATGACGTTATAGCCGTCCACGATCAAAAGGTTTTTGGGGGCTTTGACCGCCTTGGGCTTTCTTGACACCTTGCCGTTTGCAATGGTGATCTTGGGCTCTGTGTATTTCTTTCTGCGAATAGGTCCAAACTCGCGCAGCATAATCTGCTCCAGATCCTCGTCGCTTAGCTCGTATTTCTTGGCAAGCGATCTTGCCTTGGGCATGATCATCGTTGCTTGCGAAAGGGAGATGCCTGCATCCAGGTGCTTGTAGGAGTCTACCTCCTGCCAGGGCACGACAAAGCCCGCGCCGTGTGCGCAGAATACCGAGTGCGGCGTGTTTTCCATATCTGCCTCGGGGTCGTATCCCGCGCCCGCAATGATCTCGTCCGCGTTATGACAAGGCTCGTAGCCGTCCGAGGTGCAGAACAGCCTGCCCGTGCCGCGCGTGTAGGCAATGACCTCGCGCGTATAGTCGTGCAGGGTGGAAACCGGTCCGCGCCCCGTAATGACCGCCGTCTCCTCGGTCGCGCTCTCCATAGCGTAAACCGCGCTCTTTGCCTGCAGGTCGTTCATAGCGCGCCCCGTCATAGAGGCGGGAATCTCCAATCGGAATTTATAAAAGGGCTCAAGCAGGGTGCACCCCGCCTTCATAAGTCCGTGCCGCACCGCGCGCAAGGTCGCCTCGCGGAAATCTCCGCCCTCGGTGTGCTTTAAGTGTGCCTTACCCGCCACCAGTGTGATCTTGGTGTCGGTCAGCAAAGCACCGATGCGCGTGCCGTGGTGGTCCTTTTCGTAAAGGTTGTGCAATATCAGTCTTTGCCAGTTGAGGTCAAGCACGCTTTCCGATATGCGCGAGTCAAAGATCAGCCCCGTGCCGCTTGGCTGCGGCTCAAGCAGCAGCTGTACCTCGGCATAGTGGCGCAGCGGCTCAAAGTGACCAACGCCAACCGTCTTTGCAGATATTTTTTCTTTATAAAGGATCTTTCCCGCATCCAGCTCGCAGTCAATGGCAAATCGGTCGCGGATCAATCTTTTGAGCAGATCGATCTGCACCTCGCCCATCAGTCGCGCCTCAATCTGCGCAAGCTCCGCGTTCCAGTAAAGGTGCAGGGAAGGCTCTTCCTCCTCCAGCTCCTTGAGCTTGGGAAAATATACGGCAACGTCACAGCCCTTTGGCAAGCCGATGCGGTAGGAAAGCACCGGCTCCAGTATGGGACCCGTGCCGTCCGCCTCTATGCCGAGCCCTTGCCCGATATAGGTTGCCGAAAGCCCAAGCAGCGCAACGATCTCACCCGCGCCCGCTCTTTCGGTCTGCTCAAATTTGTCACCCGAATAAAGGCGCAGCTGCGTGATTTTTTCGGCGTATTTTTTGCCGTCCGCGCCAAGATAGCAAATCTCGTCGCGCGCCCCGATGCTGCCGCCCGTGATCTTGACGTAGGAAAGTCGTGCGTTGCCCGCGCGAGCAATCTTGAATACCCGTGCGCCAAACAGCGCGCTGTCATACGCGGGCTCAAGAGTGTAGGTGTCCAGCACGTCCAAAAGAAATTCCACGCCCTGCATGCGCAATGCCGAGCCAAACAGGCAAGGGAAGAGGCGGCGCGTGCCGATCAGCTCGGCAATATCGCGCTCGTCGATATGCTCACCTGCAAGAAAGCTGTCCAAAAATTCCTCGTGCACCAAAGCAAGGCGCTCGTCCAGCTGCGATTTGGTGTCGGTATCATAGAAGGGAATGACCTTGGGGGAAAGCACGCAAAGCTCCTCCGCAAGCTCCTGCTTTTGCTTGATGGCAATGTCGGTCTTGTTGACAAAGAGCAGCGTGGGCACGTCGTAGTGCTCCAGCAGCTGCCAGAGCGTGCGGGTGTGATTTTGCACGCCGTCCGTACCGCTGATGACCAGAATCGCATAGTCAAGCAGCGTCAGCACGCGCTCTGCCTCGGCGGAAAAATCCACGTGCCCGGGCGTGTCCAGGAGAATAAAGTCACAGGCATCGGTAGAAAAGCGCGCCTGCTTGGAAAAAACGGTAATACCGCGCTCGCGCTCTACTGCGTGCGTGTCAAGATAGGTGTTGCCGTGGTCAACACGTCCATGGGTGCGGATCGCACCGGAAAGGTAGAGTAACGCCTCGGAAAGCGTGGTCTTGCCCGCGTCCACGTGTGCCAGTATTCCAATAGTCAGCCGTTTCTTCATGCACCTGCTCCTTTCTCGAAAAATATCGCCTTTATTCTATCACAATCCTTGCGTGATTGCAAGTAGTCCTTGCACAATTGTCATTTCAATCAGCGCAATTGTCTTTTTAACCAAAAATCACTCTCGTTTCTTGTGCTGTATTTTTTGTCATATCTCGTTGACATTTGCTATATGTTGTGATAAAATGGAGGATAAGGGGCGTGCAGGCACGATATGCTGTGCGCAACCGAAATTTAATAAGAAAAAAGGGGAGTAACCATGGCTAAAAATTTAGTTTATGACATCCATGACAAGCCGAAATTCGGTAGCATGCTGATTTTTGCTTTGCAGCAGGTATTGGCAATCCTGGCAGCTACTATTGCTGTTCCCGCTATCATCGGTCTTCCGACTCAAATGCCCGCCGCTATTTTCGGCGCAGGCGTTGGCACGCTGATCTATCAGCTGTTCACCAAGCGTAAGAGCCCCGTGTTCCTTGGCAGCTCTTTTGCATTCCTGAGCTCCTTGTTCGTAGCACTTGCATACGGCTATGCAGGTATCGTGCTCGGCTCTGTCATTGCAGGTCTTGTGTACGTTGTCATCGCTTTGATCATCCGCTTTGTCGGAACTGAGTGGGTCAATAAGCTCATGCCTCCCGTTATCATCGGCCCCACCGTTGCCGTTATCGGTCTTTCCTTGGCAGGCAATGCAATGGGCGACATGGTCAAGTCCAATGCCATTGCCGCACCCGCGCTGCCCTCTCACGAGATCGTCGGTGCCCCCATCGCTTCCTATAACCTGATCGCGCTGCTGTGCGGTCTGGTCACCTTCTTCGTAGTCGTTATTTGCTCTACGCAGAAGCGCCGTCAGATGCCTCGTCTGATTCCGTTTATCATTGGTATCGCAGCCGGATACGTAACTGCTTCCGTGTTTACCGTCATCGGCACCGTTGCCAATATCGAGTATTTCAAGATTATCAACTGGCAGCCCATTATTGATAATTTCGTGACTGCAGAAGGTCAGTTCCGCGGTATTGAGGCAATCTTCAAGCTGCCTGATTTCGCAATCGTTGAGGCAATCAAGGAGCTTGCGACCGGTTCCTCCTCGATCGACGGCGCATCCTGGCTGATCTACACCGAGGATCTGCAGGGCTCGCTTGCAAACTGCATCGCAGTTGTTGTGGCATTTTTGCCCGTTGCTCTGGTTGTATTTGCAGAGCATATTGCTGACCACAAGAACCTTTCCTCCATCATCGATCGCGATCTGATCAAGGATCCCGGTCTTGCTCGCACGCTGCTTGGCGATGGCGTAGGCTCTATTGGCGGTACCTTGTTCGGCATTTGCCCCAACACCACCTACGGTGAGTCCGTCGGCTGCGTTGCAATTACCGGTAACGCATCCGTTATCACCATTACCACCGCAGCCATTATGTGTCTGTGTCTGTCCTTCTTCAGCCCTCTGATGGTGCTGCTGCAGTCCATTCCTTCTTGTGTCATGGGCGGTGTTTGCCTGACGCTGTACGGCTTTATCGCAGTATCCGGTCTGAAGATGATCAAGGACGTGGATCTGAATGAAAACAAGAATCTGTTCGTCATTTCCGCTATCCTGATCGCAGGCATCGGCGGTCTGGCAATCCAGATTCCTTACGCATTCGGCACCGAGGGTGGTGCAACCGTTGTCAACGCATTCGTGCAGGTAACCCCCGTTGCTACCGCACTGATTCTTGGTATCATTACCAACGCTGTGCTGTCCAAGCTTGACAAGAAGGCTGAATAATACGTCAATTTCATATCTTTGCCCACCGCGAAAATTTTTCGCGGTGGGCTTTTTTATAACGTTTTGGCAACAAATCCTCAACAATCCGCAAAAAACGGTAGCGTAAAATATAGGCACAAAGCAACAAGGAGGACGCAAACATGTCTAAAATCGCAGAAACCAATGAAAAGATCGCCCAAAAGGTAGTTGGGGGCTACAAGAAAATCGAAACCGGTGTTGTGGACGGCTACAAGAAAATCGAAACCGGTGTTGTGGACGGCTACAAGAAGATCGAGACCGGTGTGGTCGAGGGCTTTGAAAAGGTCACCGATAAGTGTGTTGACGTGCTGTTTGCCAAGGAGGGCGAGAGTACCGAGGACGTAAGGGCAAGACTTTCCGGCAAGAAAAACAAGACTGGCGCAGAATAAACTCACTATAAATTTGATTGAAAG
>JAGBXH010000233.1 GCA_017629395.1 Clostridia bacterium
GAGGGACTTGACTTGCCCGAGGTGTCCTTGGTGGCGATACTGGATGCCGATAAGGAAGGCTTTTTGCGCGGCGAAACCTCGCTGATCCAGACCATCGGACGTGCTGCGCGTAACGCGTCGGGTAAGGTCATTATGTACGGTGATACCGTCACGCGCTCTATGCAGAGTGCCATGACCGAAACTGCCCGCCGCAGACAAAAGCAGGACGCGTTCAATAAGGCAAATGGCATTGTGCCGCGCACCGTTGTCAAGGACATCCGCGACGTCATCGATATGGCTTCGCCCACGGGCGGCAAGCAGGGCACAAAGGCTGTGGAAACAGCAAAGGGCAAGATGAGCCCCAAGCAAAAGGACAAGCTGATCGCAGAGCTGACCGCAGAAATGCGCAGCGCAGCAGCCAAGCTGGAATTCGAAAAAGCGGCTTATCTGCGTGACCGCATCAAGCGCATTCAGGGAGGAGAAGAGATATGAAGCAAGCAAAGAAAAAGCGTATTCCGCTGGTAAATGGCAAATATCTGTGCTATACGCTGCTGATATTATTGGGTGAGCTGATCGTGCTGTGCGCGGCGTATCTGCTGGGCGTGCTGGATAACGTCATCGGCTATATCGTGCTGCCGTTTTTCGGCTTTTTGACCGTATATACCGCTTATGAGGCGATCGTGCTCGCGCTTGAGGCTATCAGCGTCAGCGAGGACGGCATCGTAGTCGCGGGCAAGGATGCGCAGGGGCAGACCGTGCATTTCGAGCTGGAGTCGCTGATGTGCGTTTTCCCTTGCGATCAAAAGGGCGGCTTGCTTGCAGCACAAGATAAATATGAAAATATCGGGCTTGCATTCCGCTTCAAGGACGGCAAGCAAAAGATTCGTCAGACCTCGCGCCTGACCGCGAAACAGCTTGAAAGGCTGCGTCGCGAGCTGGGAGTGACCTACGTACCCCAAGAATAAATACACAAGAAAGACAGCATATGAAACAAGAAAAAATCGTAATTCGCGGAGCGCGCGTCAACAACCTCAAAAACGTTGACGTGGAGATCCCGCGTGATAAGCTGGTGATCCTGACCGGACTTTCGGGTTCGGGCAAGTCCTCGCTGGCATTTGATACCGTATATGCGGAGGGGCATCGACGCTTTGTCGAGTCGCTTTCCTCGTATGCGCGCATGTTCCTTGGTCAAATGGACAAGCCCGACGTGGACACCATCGAAGGGTTGAGCCCCGCCATTTCCATTGACCAGAAGACCACCTCCAAAAACCCGCGTTCTACCGTGGGTACGGTGACCGAAATTTACGACTACCTGCGTCTGCTTTACGCCCGCGTGGGTGTGCCGCACTGTCCCGTGTGCGGTAAGGAGATCCGCAGACAGAGCACGGATACCATCATTGATAAGATCTGCGAGCTGCCCGAGGGGGAACGCTTTTTGGTGCTTGCGCCCGTTGTGCGTGCGCAAAAGGGTATGCACGAAAAGGTACTGACCGATGCCAAAAAGAGCGGCTACGCCCGCGTGCGCATCGACGGCAGCTTGTACGATCTTGGCGAGGAAATCTCGCTGGATAAGAATAAAAAGCACGATATCGAGGTCGTGGTAGACCGCCTTGTGCTCAAGGAGGGCGTGCGCTCGCGCCTTGGTGACTCGGTGGAAACCGC
>JAGBXH010000234.1 GCA_017629395.1 Clostridia bacterium
CGGAAACGTGATCAAGAACGTCAAGAGCGTGTTTATTCCGCATACGGGCAGCCTGAAGGGTATTGAGGCAGCCGCAGCGGCAGGTATCGTGGCAGGCGATCCTTATTGCGAGCTGGAGGTCATTTCGAGTGTGACCCCGGAAGAGATCAAGCGCATCAGCGCGTACAGAGATGCAACGCCCATTGAGGTCAAGCGCGCGGACGGAAATTGCGTATTTTCCATCGGTGTGACGGTGTTTGCGGGCGAGAGTGAGGCAAGTGTGCTGCTGACCAATAAGCATACCCACGTGGAGCGTGTGGTGCGCAACGGCGAGGTGCTGTTTGCCGCCAAGCCCGAAAAGGTGGAGAGAGAGGAATCGCACTACGATCTGCTCAGCGTAGAGAAAATCGTAGAGTTTGCGGATTGTGTGGAGATAGAGGACGTGCGCGAGGTGCTGGAGCGTCAGATCGCTTACAATACCGCCATTGCCGAGGAGGGCTTGCGCGGCGAGTACGGCTCGCAGATCGGCAAGGTGCTGCTGGCTGCTTACGGAGATAGCGTGGCAAATAAGGCGAAGGCGTATGCCGCTGCGGGTTCGGATGCAAGAATGAACGGGTGTGAGCTTCCCGTGGTCATCAATTCGGGCAGCGGCAATCAGGGCATGACTGCCTCTTTGCCCGTCATCGTGTATGCAAAGGAAATGGGCGTGTCGCATGAGGAGCTGCTGCGCGCGCTGATAGTGTCCAATTTGGTCACCGTTCGTCTGAAGACCGGCATCGGTGCGCTGTCCGCGTATTGCGGGGCAACCAGCGCGGGTTGCGGTGCGGCTGCGGGCGTGACGTACTTGCATGGCGGTAAATACCGTGAGATTGCGCATACCGTGGTCAACGGTCTTGCCATCAATTCGGGCGTCATTTGCGACGGCGCCAAGGCAAGCTGCGCGGCAAAGATCGCGTCCAGCGTGGAAGCGGGTTTGCTTGGCATGCACATGTACATGCAGGGCAAGCAGTTCGTGGGCGGCGACGGCATCGTGACCAAGGGTGTGGAGAACACCATCGATAACGTCAGCGATATGGCGCGCGAGGGCATGAAGGATACCGATCGAGAGATCATTGAGATTATGCTGAGAAGATAAAGTAAAAGAACGGCACACGCAGGCGCGTGTGCCGTTCTATATGAAATGAAATTATCTGTTATTGATCATTTCGGTCAGCGCGGTGGGCTCGACGATGGTGTCGCCCTTGTAAACGCGCATGTTGCCGGATGCGATCTCGTCGATGAGCACAACCTCACCGTTGTGGTAACCAAACTCGAACTTGATGTCCCACAGATCAAGACCGATGGTCTTGAGGTCGTCGGCAACGATCTTGGTGATTGCCAGGGTCTGTGCCTTCAGGGACTCAAACATCTCGGCAGTCATAATGCCAAGTGCCACAAGACCCTCGCCGGTAACCAGCGGGTCGCCCTTTTCGTCGTTCTTGAAGGTGCACTCTACGTAGCCACCGGGCAGGGGAGTGCCGTTCTTGATGTATTCGCCGTATCTGCGAACAAAGCTGCCGGTCGCAACCAGACGGCAGATGACTTCCAGTCCGCCGCCGCCCTGGGGCTTACCGAAGCATTCCGCGGGAAGAACTTCCATAGTCGCATTCTCTACGTCTGCGGAAACGTAGTGGGTCTTGATGCCTGCCTGCTTGCAAAGCTCAAAATAGTGGATGGAGGACTTCAGGTTAGCCTTGCCGATGCCCTCGATGGTCAGACCTACGCTGTTTTCACCCGGATCAAACACACCGTC
>JAGBXH010000235.1 GCA_017629395.1 Clostridia bacterium
ATAAGCGGTAAAATAATCAAAGACCAATGCTTTCAAACAGTAATTGCCGTAGGTGCTGGCGATCGCTGATCGCCCCTACGGCTGTTTTTGTTTGGATTTTACGTATTAAAACCTCAACATAGACACTTGTAGGGGCGAGAATTTCGGCATAGCCGAAATATGTGATCGCCAGCGCCTACAGCAACTATCTATAAAAGCAATCAAGGACTGCATCCAAGTGATACAGTCCTTGATTTTTGCGAATTTCTCCGCTTATTCCGCACACCCATTGTCGGGATTTTTTTACTCTCCGTAAGAAACAACGCTCTCGTCCACGCCCTCGATGCGCAAATTTAAGCCTGCCTTATCGTTGACCACCTCGCCGCCGCGCACGCAGTCGATAAATCTGACGCTCTCAATCTTGCCGCCGTTTTGCGAGCGGTTTTCGATCTTGAGCTCGGTGTCGCAGTAAACGGTGATGTTCTTGAAGGTTACGTCCTTGATCTTGGCGGACGCGTTTTCATTCATGGAAACGTTGATGGGGTACTTGACCGAGCTGTAGACTTCGATACCCTCAAAGCTGATATCCGTCAGCGTTGCGCGGTCGTTTAAGAAAATGATCAAAGCACCCAGATCGTCCATCCAATCTGCGGGCGCAAAGGCAACCGAACCGCCGATAAAATGAATATCGGTCATGTCGCGCTGGCTTTCGTAAATGATGCCCATGCCGCGGCACTTGTCGGGCCATGCGTTGTTGTTCTCAAATACGATGTTTTCGATCTTGATCTGGCATGCACCGTACATCGACTTGACCTCAAACAGGTCGTCGCCCGCACGTGCAAAGCAGTTCTTGATCACGGCATTTGCGCTGTCTACAACGGCAATGCCGTCGGAATTTTGTCTGTAGCCGAACAGCATGACCTCGTTGACCGTAATATTCTTGCTTTGCGTAAAGAACATGGTCCACTCGGGGGAGTTGTTCATGGTAATGCCTTCTACCGTAACGTTTTCGCACTGGTCAAACTGAACGACCGAGCGTGCGTGCCAATCAAGACGGGTCAGGTCGATAAAGCCGCGACCGCTGATGCGCACGTTTTTGACGTATTGACCTTGGAACAGGGCACGCCAGCCGATCATGCCTGCCCAGTCGGGGTTCTTGGTAGGCGTTTCGCCCGCTATCGTGGGCATGGTGGCAATGACGTGCGCACCGGGCTCAAAGTAGACCTCGGTATTATTCTTGAAGTTGACCGCGTAGCGCAGCTCGTGCACGCCTGCCTCAAAGTAAAGCACCTGCTTTTCTTTGGTAAATGCGATCACGTCATCGTGCTTACCGGGGGCAACCTTGATGACCTCGTAGCCCTCGGGGGCGTTGTACTCCTGCTTTGCGCGCACGAATACGGTCAGCGCGCGGGTGATATCGTCGTCACCAACGAGTGTGTAGTTGCCGCAGGCATCGATCTCGGCATATATGCTTCTGCCGTTAGCAGCGGCAGTCACACCGTAGGAAAGGGGCATGATCTTATAATTCTCGGCATCGAATTTGGTTTCGATCTGTACAGAGAGCGGGAAGCTCTCGTCGGTTACGTCGATCTGCAAGAAGGAATGCGCACCGCGCGAGGTACGCACGCTGTAGCAGGGCACCTCCTGCCCGTTGATCTTGGCAGTAAAGTAAGGGGAAAGGATGACACCCACGTCGTGCGCCTCGTTGTTATGCGAGCCGTCGTCGTAGTCCACTTCCTTGATAAATCTCGAAAGCGTGTTACATTTTTCAATGCCGTCGTAGGAAATGGGATAGATGAGAGCCTGGTTGATGATCATTTCTGTTTCTCCTTCAGTCGTTTGTTCGTCTGTTTCGGTCGGTTGTTCGGTTGCGGCACCGGGATCGTCGGTGCTCTCGGGTGTGGTCGTGCTTGGCTGCCCGCCGTTTTGGCATGCACACAGCAGTGTGCAAGCGGCAAACAAGACGGAAAGCAGACCCAAAGCGGTTCTGCGCATAGTTGATTCCTCCTTATGAAATACACTGTGTCCATTATACCATGCTTGCGCTGATTTTGCAAGATGCATAGTGAAATTTTACATGATCGGGAGCGTTTTGTGCAAAATTTTTGTTAAATTGTGAAATAACACTTGACAAATCGTTATTTATGTGTTACGATACTTGGGACAGATGATAAACGTTTGTCTAAAAATTATTTTTTACAGAAGGAGAATAACAATGAAAACTGCTGCAAAAGTATTTATCATTATTGGTATGGTTTTTGGCTTTTGGATGATCCTTCCCCTGATCTTTGGCTTTATCACTCTTAAGAAGATGAAGACCGAGAAGCCTTCCGTTGGTCTGTGCATTTGCGACCTGCTGTTCTGCAACACGATCGGTGGTATTTTGCTGCTGCTGTCCAAGCCTGAGGAATATTGATCCTATCCTACATAGGAACGTATTTTCAAATCAAAATAAGCAAGCGGGCGATCCTGCCCGCTTGCTTATTTTTACGCGAAATATTGTATAAACGCTCAAAAAAAGGAGAAAACGGTAAAAATGTTACGAGTGCTTCTCTCTTGACAGCCGCTGTCTGTCGTGGTACAATAAATACAATGCCACGGCGTCCGTGCTTGCGGAAGTTATGCCGTGCGAAAGGAGTACTTATATGTTCAAGAGAATCAATTGGTTGGCTATGTGGTTGATCGGTGTTGTGACCTTTGGTATTTATCAGATCATTGCGTGGTATCGGATCACCACACAGCAAAACGAGATGGCGGAGCGACTTGGTGAGAAGAGGGTTATGAATTACATAGCGGTCTTTCTGCTTGGCTGTGTGACCTGCGGGATCGTGCCGCTGATCTGGTGTCTGCTGTTTTTCAAGCAGCAAAAGAATCTGGCACAGGCAAAGGGGATCGATCTGTTTCCCACCACCAATGCGTTTGTGCTGTGGATTTTGATGCTGGTGCCCGTATTCCGGTATTACGTGCTGTGCACCAATCACAACAAGCTCTGCGACGTGTTTGAGGAATGATGAAAAAACGGACTGTGTCGGAAAACGCTCCGATTCAGTCCGTTTGATTTTGGAAAAACAGCAACGAGCCTACGTCCTGCATGGGATGAGAGGCAAGTGAAATCGGTTCTCTTGCGTGCTTGCGGCAAAATGCTGCAATGCGCTTGCCGTCGGGATGCAGGGAAAGGTCGCCGCAGAAGAATACGTGCGTGCCGTCGCTGCCCGAAGCGCCGCCGATAAAGCCGTAAGGATAACCGGGGAGCGCAACGCCTCCCGCATCGATCTGCAGCACGTCTATGCCAACGCTGCGCAGGGCGGCAGCCACGGATGCATCCTCGGTAACGGCGGCATGATCCGATACGATGCAAAGGTTGCATTTTGCATAACCTTGCCTGACGGGCAGAACGGTTAAGTCCGCCTCTTTCGCATATTGCAAAAGCTCTGCCGCCGTGCTGTCCGGACGACAGACAAGATAGTGACCGATGCACGCTGCATTGAGCAGTACGTCGTGCGGATATTTTTTCGCAGGAGCTTGCTTTATGGGCAGCTGCGGTATAACGCCGGTAGCAGGCTTGTGCCCTCCGAGCACGAAAATACCGTTCTCACAAGGGAACAGCAGCATGTCGGGGTGCGAGGCGATCGCGGGGTCAAGCGCAGGATGCGGCGTGCAGGGAATGGGGACGTGCCCAAAGGTGCGCAACGCTTGCAACGCCTGCGCGGAAATTCTGCAATCGGTAAAAACGTACATAACTTCACCTTTCATAGAAAAATCGAAGGGATGCCGCATGGGCATCCCTTCGATTTTTGATTGATCAACAATCAAGCGCGGGTAACCTTGTGAGAACGAAGGCAACGAGAGCATACGGCAACGGTCTTGGGGGTACCGTCTACGATCGCCTTTACCTTGCGAATGTTGGGCTTCCAGGTTCTGTTGGTCTTGCGGTTAGAATGGGAAACGGTAGCACCGTAAACAACGCCCTTTCCGCAGATACTGCATTTTGCCATGTTTGACACCTCCTTCTGCACAATTTGGCAGTGCATCTATTAAAGAAAAATTTTAATACACATTTTTGGCTGTAAGATACAGCACAGCACGAGATATTATATCACAAGAGTAAATAAAATGCAAGGGGTTTACGAAAAAAAACTAAAATTTTTTTAACCTTGTATAATTGTCCAAAACTTGACGCTTCTTGCGCGGATTTTTATGAAATATTGTCATTTTGTGCAGCGCTTGGCGGTGTGCATAGGGCAATCAGCTCACCCTCGAGTGCTGCGTCACTCTCTGCAATGATAGCAAGCGTGCAATGCTTATCGAGCACCTGCTCGGCATGCGGGTTGAACGTAAGCGATCCGCTTGCCTGTGCACGCAGTGCCCTGTGCGGCGTGGTACAGCATATGACGCGTGCGCTCTTGACGCTGCCGTCCTTGATCATGCGGTGCAGGTACGTGCTCAGTGCGCGCACCTCACTCCATACCGGAATGCCGTGCTCGTCGGTGTGCATCTCAAGCAGATATACCTTGCCGCCCTGCAGCGATTGGGGAACGTCGGTGTCCAAGGGAGCGCTTGCCAGCACGGCGGTGCCGCTGTGTTGCTTGACAAGCTCGGCATGGATCTGTACCGGAGCGCGCAGCTCTGCCCCTGCACGGTAAAGACCGAGCAGACCCGAAAGCAACGCGGCTGCACTTACACTCATTTTAGCGTGCTTTGATTGCAAAAGGCTTGCGCACAGCTCGATCTGATCCGGAGCGCCTCCCGCAGCCACTGCGGAAAGGTAGGCTTGCAGGGCACACAGCGCGGTGCTTGCAAAGTCGGTCTGTGTCGTTCTTACTGCATGGCGCGCGCGCCTTACGGTGCTGTTTTGATCGGAAGTGCTCTCAAAAACGCACAGGGAAAGCGGCACGGCTGCTGCGATCTGCTGCATATCCTCAACGCGCAGCGTATAGGAGCGGATAAAGCAAATGCTCTTCAGGTAGGGCATACGCAGGTGCAGCAGCACCTCCTTGTCGTGCCTTACGACCAGATAGCCTGCGTGATCGACAACGCCGATCGCATAGGCAGCCAAGCCTGCGGATCGCGCATTAGCCAATACCGCGGCAGCGTTTTCCTGCGGCAACGCCAGCAAGAGTCCGCAAAAGCGCGTGTGCAGGCAGGAGGTGTCCATCCAAGGCAGGGGCAGCCTTGCCGTATTGACTACAGCTCCGCTGCTGATGCGAAGCAGTGCGTGCGCGATGCTTTCGCTTTCCGTATCACAAACGCAATGCACCTGCCCGCAGCAATCGTCTTGCAGCAGCGCGCATACGGCTTGGGGAAATGACGCGTGAGCAGCCTCTGCCTCGGGGCAGATCAGCACCAGAGCGTCAGCGCGCGCTGCCTGCTCTTGCAGACAAAGCGCAAGTTTTTTGAGCACGTCAAAGCGTATACACTCGCTTTGCACAACGCATTGCACCCGTTTGCCGCGTGCTGCGTAGTACGTCTGCGTGTGTCCTGCGCCGATCGGCTCTGTGATGCTCTTTTGCTCAACGGACGCAGCATAGCGTGTACTGAGCGCGGCAACGTCCTGCAGGGTAAAGGGCTTTTCGGGGGCTTTTCCAAGCTCGTTGAGCTTGGAGATCGCGTCGGCAAAGGTGTCGGCAATATAGTCGTGATCGGTCAGCAGCTCGCCTACGGCGATTTTATCAAGCGTGATTGTTTCCGGGCAGGCGAGTGCGTCGATAAAGCGCAGCTCGTCTGCGCTGATGTCAGCGCTGCTGCCTTGATAGTGGCGTGCGCAGTACAGCAGCTCGGTGCGACTCATGCGCAATCCGAGTCTTTTTCCCAGCAGCTCCAGCGATTGCTCGGGCAGCATGCGGAAATTGTGTATGACGGTGAGGTCTTGTTCCATATTTTACCTCCAAATAGCAAGATGTAGGCGATCAATCGATCAGCGACCCCTCGCAGCCCGCCGGTGTGATGTGCGTCAGGCGAAGTGCGCGTGTCGTGCCGCTAAGCGGTGCAGCGGAGGGTACCTTGACCTCGATAAACTCGGGAGTGTGTCCGATGGCATAGCCGTCGTAATCGGTTTCAAACAGCACCTGCTTGCAGGGCTGCTCTGCTATAACCTGCTCAAGCAGCTGCATGCGGATCTGTTCCTGCACCCTTTGCAGCTCGTGCAATCTCTCGCGGCGCACCTGCATGGGGACTTGGTCGGGAAGACGAATGGCGGGGGTGTTCTTACGCCCGGAATAGGGGAAGGCGTGGATCTGTAAAAAGCGTGCTGCACGAATGAAGTCCAGCGTTTGTGCAAAATCCTCCTCTGTCTCCCCGGGGAAGCCCACGATGATGTCGGTGGTGAATTGTGCGCCCGGGATATGCTCGCGCAGCAGCGTCAGGGCATTCATGGCTTGCTCTCTGTTGTATTTGCGCTTCATAGCTGCCAGAACGCGTGAGCTGCCGCTTTGCAGGGAAAGATGAAAATGCGGCGCGAGTGAGGAAAGGGAAGAGATCTTTTCTACAAATTTAGGCTTGATCTGCGCGGGATCCAACGAGCCGAGACGTACGCGCCCGATACCGGGAAGCGCGTCCACCGCGCAAAGCAGATCGCCAAAGTCGCCCTCTTTCAGATCCTTACCCCAGGAGGCTGTCTCAATGCCGGTCAGCACGATCTCGGCACAGCCGTTGTCGATCAGCACCTGTACCTGCTCTAATACCTCGGGTAAGGGCTTGGAGCGTACGGGACCGCGTGCGCCGCGAATGGCGCAGTAGGTGCAATGTGAGTCGCATCCGTCCTCGATCTTAACGTAGGTGCGGGTGCGATCAAACGAGGTAATGTGCATAGGCTCAAAGCAACGGGCTTCTTTGATCTCGGAAACCTCAATCAGGGCTTGATCGTTCTTGTGTCCTTGCCCGAACAGCTCGTCGACAACGTCTGCCACACGCATTTTTTTCTCGTTGCCGATCACCGCGTCCACACCGTCCAGCGCAGCTCCCCGGGGGTCTGCCTGCGCAAAGCAGCCCGTGACGATCACGAATGCTGCGGGGTTTTGTGAAATCAATCGGCGGATGAGCTGACGGCATTTTCTGTCGGACTCTGCCGTAACCGTGCAGGTGTTGACGATATAAGCGTCACAGCATGCCTCGTGGGGGCGTATTTGATATCCGCGATTTTCAAGTGCCTCTTCTATGGCGCGGGATTCATACTGGTTGACCTTGCAGCCAAGCGTTGCCACGCCAACCGTTGGTTTTGTGTGCGTCATCGGTATCTCTCCTTGTCTGGTCGTGCGACCATACTCTCTCATTTTGTATTTTACCACACCCGGGGCAAATTGTAAAGAAGTATTGTAAAATTTACACATAGTACTTGAAAAACGTAAAAAAACGTAGTATAATAAGGTGAAAATATTCAAAATCGAAGGAGAACTATCATGAGCCAGTTTCATTTGATCGACCATCCCCTTATCACTCATAAGCTTACCATCATGCGCAACAAGAAGACGGGCTCCAAGGATTTCCGTGAGCTGCTCAACGAGATATCCATGCTCATGGGCTACGAGATCACCCGCGATCTGCCCCTGCAGGACGTGACCATTGAAACCCCTATTACCAAGATGAATGCAAAGATGGTATCCGGCAGAAAGCTTGCGATCGTGCCCATTCTGCGTGCAGGTCTTGGCATGGTGGACGGCATTCAGTCGCTCGTTCCCGTTGCAAAGGTAGGACATATCGGTCTTTACCGTGATCCCGAAACACATCAGCCCGTTGAGTATTACTGCAAGCTGCCCTCCGATATTCAGGACAGACTGGTTATTTTGGTTGACCCCATGCTGGCAACCGGCGGCTCTGCCGTTGATGCGCTGACTATGCTCAAGGCAAAGGGCTGCAAGAACATTCGCTTTATGTGCCTGGTGGCTGCTCCCGAGGGCGTTTCCAAGGTGCTTAAGGCGCATCCCGACGTAGATATCTACGGTGCTGCCCTGGACGATCACCTCAACGAGCACGCATATATCGTGCCCGGTCTTGGCGACGCAGGCGACAGAATTTTC
>JAGBXH010000236.1 GCA_017629395.1 Clostridia bacterium
AGCGGCGGCAAGCTGAGCTTTACGGGCGTGCAGGGGGACTACGTTGCGTATATTTATTGCGCAGCCAACTACGTGTACCACTTTGAGTGGAATTCGTCCTATCCCAACATTCTCAACCGCGACGCGGTGGCGCGCTTTATCGAGGTTACGTTTGATACCTATGAGAACGCCATCGACCGCTTTGACACGGTGGTGGAGGCGATCTTTGACGACGAGGCACAGCTCTTAGCAGGGCATCACATCATGCCCGCAGGGCTGAAAAACCCCGTCATTCCGTACGATTACGATATTTTTGAAACCTTTGAAGCCAAGTTTGGCTACGATCCGCGCCCCTATCTGCCGCAGATCTTTACGGGATCGGGCGAGGAAGCAAGACTTGTGCGTGCGCAGTATTACTCCCACGTAGGTGACTTGGTGTCCGAAAACTTCTTCGGTCAGATCCAGGAGTGGTGCGCAGCACACGGCACGCAGCTGTCCGGACACTTGCTCTTGGAGGAGCAGATGTTCTACCATATCCCCGTTTACGGCGATTATATCCAATGCTCGCAGCGTATGGGATATCCCGGCTTTGACGTGCTGGACGTGCGTCCCGTCAACTATCTGCGCAATATGTCCACGGGCGGCAAGTATGCCTCCTCTCCCGCGTGGCTTGCGGGCAAGGAGCGCGTGCTTATTGAGATCTGCCCCGTAGCAGACCCCGATGAGTTTGCTACCAATCACCTTGATTATGCGCTTGGCTGCATGACCTTTGCCTACTTTGACGGCGGCAACCAGATCGCATCCTACTATTCGCAGGCAAATAACGATCCCGCAACGGGCAACGCCTTCAATACCTACGTCGGACGCCTTGGCTCTATGACCGTGGGTGCGCAGAATCTGACGCAGGTTGCCATCTATTACGGCATTGATACCGTGGGCGGCGAGTACCGTGCGCCCAATTCGCAGAATCTGTACGATTCGGTCAGCGCGGCGCGCAAGAATGACGCTCTGGTGGGCAACGTTGCCACCAAGCTGCGCGAGAACGGCTTGGATTACGTGTTCTTAGATGACCGCTCCATGCAGGGTGGAAGCGTCAAGGACGGCGCTTTGCAGGTGGGGAATTTTGCATTTACCACCGTCATCGTGCCCGACGTGGAAATTATGGAAATCGAGAGCATGCGCATGCTGGATGCCATGATCAAGGGTGGTGTCAACGTCATTTTCATAGACTCCATGCCCGGGATGTCCTTGCGAGGCGAGCATCAGGCACAGATGGAGGCGTTGGCAGCGGCGCACGAGGACAGACTGTATAAAAAGAACGATCCCGCGCTGGTCGATGCCGTGGCAAATCATACCCGCGTTGCCCTGACCGTGGAGTCAAAGGCAACCGTGTACGTGTCCCCCTATGAAAAGGACGGCATCAAGTTCTTCTTCTTAGCGAATGCATCGAAAAAGGACGCATCGGTCACCTTTGCCTGCGAGAACGCGGTGGCGTACCGCGTCTACGATCCCGTCTCGGGCGAGATCAGCACGGTGGAAAATGCGGCAGAGATCGCGCCTTATCGCGCGCTGTTCGTGCAGCCCCTGACCGAAATGCCTTGATTTTTGCGAAAAAACTGCATTTGCACGCAAAAAAAGTGCAAAAACCCCTTGAAAAACGCGCGGAACTGGTGTATAATAAAATGAACTGTATAATCAGACCAAATTTTTTAACGGTTAATATTGGAGGACAAACAAAATGGTAGTAGCTGGCGATTTTAAGAACGGCATCACTTTTGATATGGACGGTAACGTATTCCAGGTTATCGAATTCCAGCACGTTAAGCCCGGTAAGGGTGCTGCATTCGTGCGCACCAAGATCAAGAACGTCATTACCGGCACCGTGATTGAGCGTACTTTCTCTCCCACGGATAAGTTCGAAAACGCATACATCGACAGAAAGGATATGCAGTATTCCTACGACGACGGTGACCTGTATCACTTCATGGACACCGAGACTTGGGAAGAGACCCTCGTTGCACACGACAAGGTTGGCGATTCCTTCAAGTTCGTAAAGGAAGAAATGTTCTGCAAGATCATGTCCTACAAGGGCAACATCTTCGCAGTTGAGCCCCCCACATTCGTAGAGCTCGAAGTAACCGATACTGACCCCGGCTTTGCAGGCAACACCGCAACCAACACTCTCAAGCCCGCAACGCTTGAGACCGGTGCAGAGATCAAGGTTCCCCTGTTCATCAACGTTGGTGACGTTCTCAAGATCGACACCAGAACCGGTGAGTATCTGTCCAGAGCATAAGTTTTCCTGCGGCGTGTGCCGAAATTTCTAAGAAAGGAAAAGAATATCATGACCATTACCGAAAAGGCTGCATACCTCAAGGGTCTTGCAGACGGCTTGAATTATGATAAGGAAAGCGCAGAGGGTAAGCTGATCACTGCGCTGATCGAACTGACCTCCGACCTGGCTGATCTCGTTGACGAGCTTGACGAGGATCTGGCTGACCTGGAGGAATACGTTGACGAGATCGATACCGACCTTGGTGACGTTGAGGACTATCTCCTGGACGAAGGCGATTATGACTTCGACGAGGATGACTTCGACGACGAGGATTGGGACGATGAGGAGTGCGACGGCGACTGCTCTAACTGCGGTCTGGAGTGCGACATTCCCTTTGACGAGGATTTCGACGACGAGGACTTTGATGACGACGAGGACTACGAGGAGATCTTTGAGGTTGAGTGCCCCTCTTGCGGCGAGATCATTTGCTTTGAGGGCGATATCGACGAGGAAAACCTGCGCTGCCCCGCATGCGGCGAAAAGTTCGCTTGCATCATTGAAGAGGACGACGTTGCCGAGCTTGCTGAGCTTGACGGCGACGAGGAGTAATCCGAAAATAGGGAACTATCCCGTATAATGATTTAGGGTGTCGCATCCGCGGCACCCTAAAATACCGAATTTTGACCACAGATTTGACCACTTACGGAAAATGACCTAAAAATCGAATACTTTTCACACATCGAGGTGTGTGCGCAAGTATTTCGGCAAAGCCGAAAAGGTAGCGCGCTGGCTTTGAAATTTATGACAATCGAATATTTTCACACATCGAGGTGTGTGCGCAAGTATTTCGGCAGAGCCGAAATGGTAGCGAGCTGGCTTTGGGTTAGTGACGACGCAAAACCACGGGTGGTTTTGCAAGGAACGGTGGAGCCCAAGCAACGAGACGAAGGAGCGAGTGTATCGAGCGACGCGCGGCGAGTATGCGACGCGTGTGGGGCGACGAATAAGGTAAAAGTGAATAAACAAATAATAAATATAATCGAGGTGTGGCGCAATTGGTAGCG
>JAGBXH010000237.1 GCA_017629395.1 Clostridia bacterium
ACCAACATCGCAGACACCCTGTCCGCAGAGTTCTACACCAAGGTTGCCATCGGTATCTCCACTACTGTTGAGAACATCAAGGATCTGGCAAGAGCTTATAAGGAAGCACAGGTCGCTCTTGAGGTCGGTAAGGTATTTGAGACCGAGAAGAATATCATCAGCTACGAGAACCTGGGTATCGGTCGTCTGATCTATCAGCTGCCCACCACCCTTTGCGAGATGTTCTTGCAGGAGGTATTCAAGAAGGGCAGTCTGGAGTCCCTTGACCGCGAGACGCTGATGACCATTCAGTGCTTCTTTGAGAATAACCTTAACGTTTCCGAGACCTCCAGAAAGCTGTTCGTACACAGAAACACGCTGGTTTACAGACTGGAAAAGATCAGAAAGCTGACCGGTCTTGATCTGCGTGAGTTTGAGCACGCGATCACCTTCAAGGTCGCTTTGATGGTTAAGAAGTACCTGAACTCCAAGCCTGCAAAGTATTGATTTCTTAAAATACATAAGTCAATGTTAAGCGAAACGCCGCTATGCGGCGTTTCGCTTAATTGACAGTATGGCAGGGTTTATTGATATTCTGCAAACAAAGCAATAACACAGAAAGAAGAAACTATGAAGAAATTGGTTTATACCGTACAAGGACTGGAAAAGCCCGAGCAACAGGCGCTCTTGAGCGCTGTTTTGCCCGATCTTGTGCGCGCGTATGGCGGTGACGGCAAGGTCGAGGTGGATTTGCTTGCTTCCACCGTTTCCCTTTGCGTGCCGCGCAACGTATCCTGCGCAGAGCTTGAGCAAAGTGTGAATGCCGCGCTTCTGGCACACGGTATGCAGCTGCAAACTCCTCCCGGTGTGCGCTACTATGCGTTTGCAGGCTCTAAGAAAAAGGCCAAGACCGTTTCGGTAAGCACCTTCGTTGCTACGCTGGTCGCGGCGGTATCCGTAACGCTGGTCGTTACCATGCTGCTGACCGCACTCGTCAGCACTGCATATTGGAATGCAAAAGGGCTTGGCGGGCTTCTTGGACCGAGTGATCGGGATGAGATCGTCATCAACGATGATTCACTTGCGTTGGTGGATCAGCTGATCAAGGACTACGCCTATGAGGGTGGAGATCCGGAGCAGATGATGGATGCCGTGATCAAGGCGTACGTTGCCGCAACGGGCGATATCTATGCCGAATATTATACAAAAGAAGAATTTGAAGCGATGCAGCAGGAAAGCCAGGGAAAAATGGAGGGCATTGGCGTCAGCGTGGTCAACGGAACCTACGAGGGTAGAAACGCGATCAAGCTGATCATGGTCTATCCGGGGTCTCCGGCAGAGGCTGCAGGACTCAAGCCCGGGGATCTGATCGTGGCTCTTAAGGTTGACGGGGAAATGCAAAGCGTGGATGAGCTTGGCGGATTTACCGTATCGGTGAACCATTTGCGCGGCGTTGCGGGCACAAAGGCGGAATTCCGCGTGATGCGCGCTACGGGCGAGGATTACAGCCCCATAGAGTTTTCCATTACCAGAGAAGCCTTTGAGGCTGCTTCGGTAATCGGTAAGGTCAGCGTGACGGATCCAAGCGTCGGCATTGTGACCATCATTCAGTTCGATTTGCCTACCCCCGAGCAGTTTGAGGAAGAGGTGGATGCGCTTCTTGCCAAGGGCTGCACGAAGTTTGTTTTTGACGTGCGCAACAATCCCGGAGGTGATCTGGAGTCCATTAAGGCAATTCAAAGCTATTTCCTTTCCCGGGGCGATCTGCTGCTGAGCACGAAGGATAAGAGGGGAAATGAGGAAAAGGAGTACGTCGACACGGTCAAGCACTCCTCGCCCGTATACAAGGTCTGTGACGTGACCGAGGACGAGATCGGCAAGTACAAGGATCTGACCTTCTGCGTGCTGACAAACGGCAATACTGCCAGCGCAGCCGAGCTGTTTACCGCCACCATACGCGATTATGAGCTGGGTGCCATTGTGGGAGAGACCACTTACGGCAAGGGCTGCATGCAATCGATCTATGACTTGAGCAGAACGGGGGCATATTACGGCTTTTACGGCGTTGAGGGTGGATTGAAGATCACCACCAGAATGTATTTCCCGGCATGCGGTGAGAGCTATCACGAAGTCGGCATTGCCCCTGACGTAGAGGTTAAGCTTCCCGCGGAGGTTCTGGAGAAATATACCACTTACGATCTGCCCGAGGAGCTGGATACGCAGCTTCAGGCGGCATTAGCGCAAATGCAATAGGCTATTATCATATACCGAAATTAATAATTCATATAATATAAGGAGAAACCGACATGGCAGAGAAAACCCTTTATACGCAGGAAGGCTATAACGAGCTGGAAAAGGAGCTCAAGTACCTCCGCACCACCCGCAGAGAAGAGATCAAGGAAGCAATTGCAGTCGCACGTGGCTTTGGCGACCTTTCCGAGAACTCCGAGTACGACGAAGCAAGAAACGAGCAGGCTAAGGTAGAGGCTCGCATCAAGGAGCTGGAGTCCCTTCTTGAGAACGCCGAGATCATTGACGAGGCAAGCATGGACGCAGGCGTCATCAGCCTTGGCTCTACCGCTAAGGTATATGACGTGGAGTGGGACGAGGAGGTCACCTACGCGATCGTAGGCTCTAACGAGGCTGATGCACTCAATCACCGCATCTCCGACCAGTCTCCCATCGGCGCAGCCCTTATGGGTAAGCGCGCAGGCGATAACGTTGAGGTACAGGCACCCAACGGTATGCTGCACTTCAAGGTTCTGCACGTAGAAAGAACCAAGTAAAAAGGAAACGTAAAACGGATCTGTCATAGCGGCAGATCCGTTTTTCAAAAGGAGATTATGATGAACGACAAGGAAAACAAATACGACAGCACGGAGATCGTCAGCGAAAACAGCGCGTATAACAAGCTGTCGAATTTCTGGTATCACAACAAATGGACGGTGATCGTGGTCACCTTTTTCGTGGTTGTGGTGCTGGTGTGCACCCTGCAGTTGTTTGGTAAGGAAAGGTATGACGTCAGCGTGGTGTACGGCGGTACTGTACGTATGGATACTGAGCAGCGCGCTGCCTTTTTGTCCGCGATGCAGAGTGTGCTGCCAGAGGACTACGACAACAACGGCAAGAAGTCGGTAGGACTTGTGGAGTATCAGATATTCTCGGAACAGGAGATCTATACCGAGGTCGAAAAAGAGGTTGACGGGGAGCTGGTGACGGTCAAGGAGCCCGTGATCGCGCTGAACTGGAATACTGAGCAGTATTCCTCCATGCAGAGCGCGGTATCCAAAACGGGTGAATATTCGCTGTGCATTGCAAGCCCTTACGTCTATGAAAAGCTGCTTAAGGGATATGTCGTGGAGGGTAAGAGCGTGCGCCTCGGTGACACCGATTTTTACCTCTATAACGAGGCGGTGCAGGTGCTGCCTGCAGATACCGTGGTGTGTCTTTTGCGCCAATTTGCCATAGGGCAGAGCAGCAAGGACGAGATCTACAACCGTTCCGTTGCGCTGTTTGACGCCATCGTGGCGTACGACGTGGCACAATAAAACAAGAACGAGGACAGCGCAATTGCGCTGTCCTCGTTTTCATGGCACGGTTACCATTCACTATACGGAAAACCTCTTTCATGAAAAGTTTTCGCCCGCCTTTTTCAGAAAGGCATGGTGGCAACTTCCTTATTTTGTTTGTGTGAGCAAATCGCATCCGTTCTTTTTTGACGGAGTAGCCGCAAAAGAAGAACATATTTGCTTCGCAAATGAAAACGGCGTTTAAGAAATTTCGCGCCTGCGGGCGCGACTCGGGGCGCTGCCCCGAGCCCCTGCGACCTTTTTGAAAAAAGGTCGAGCAAAAACTTTTAAAAGAATAGTGGGTGATCAAAACACCGTTTCGATCACCTTGCCCGTGCTCTCGGGCGAATACCGCCAATGCTCCAGATGCGTTGTCTGCTCGGGATCGATAAAGTACCT
>JAGBXH010000238.1 GCA_017629395.1 Clostridia bacterium
CTGCGAAATATTTGCTCGCGCAAAACTGCGTTTCCCCCTCCGGCGTTGTATTTTTTGATGGATTTTGTCAAAGCGAGGCGAAGCAAGATACGCATCTTGCAAGACGAGATTTGGCGAAAGACGCGAAAAATACTCGCCGCAAGGCGCAGCCACACGAAAGCCGGGTCAAATAGGTTTTGACACGCAGATTTTTCCAATCCCTGCATCTCATCCTTTGGACATATTTCTCATATGCCCTGCAGGAAGAGCTTGGGGGATTTAAAAAATCTGTTGTGTCAAAACTGCTTGCACCTTACGGTGAATGCATTTTTGATGGATTGCGTGAAAGCGAACCGAAGTAAGATAATAATCTTACGAGGTGAGCATTTGCGCAAGACGCGCAAATGCATCACCGTAAGGCTATTCGACTCGGCTTCCGTGTGGCTGAAAGTTCGGCTCTCTTCGGCTACAGCAATCTTACGCCTGCCTCGGCGCAAATGCGTTTGGTTTCCTCGTCCCAGATACCGGATTGCACCTCACCGATGTGCGCGCAGCCCATCAGCAGCATGCAAAGGCGCGACTGCCCGATACCGCCGCCCGCCGTCAGGGGCAGCTCACCCGAAAGCAGCATTTTATGGAAGGGCAGCTCTCTGCGATCATCACAGTCAGCAGCGTGCAACTGGTAATCCATAGCCGCCTCGTCCACGCGGATACCCATGGAGGAAAGCTCCAGGGCGCGACCAAGCACGTCGTTCCAGAACAGAAGGTCACCGTTGAGCGACCAGTCGTCGTAGTCGGGCGCTCTTGTGCCGTGCGGTCTTCCGTCCGACAGTCTGTCGCCGATGCCGATGACGAATACCGTCTTATGAATCTTAGTAAACTCGTTCTCGCGCTGCTCGGGGGTCAGATCGGGATACAGCTCGCACAGCTGTTGCGCGGTCACAAAGGTCACCTCACGGCAAAGCTTGTGCTGCAGCTGAGGAAAATGCACCTGCAGCTGCTCCTCGGTAGCGCACATGGCGTGCACAATGGCTTTGACCATCAGCTTGAGGAAATCTATATTTCTCGCCTCTCTGGTAATGACCTTTTCCCAGTCCCACTGGTCCACGTAGATCGAGTGGATATTATCCAGCTCCTCGTCGCGGCGGATCGCGTTCATATCGGTGTAAAGCCCGTTGCCCATGGTAAAGCCATAGCGCAAAAGGGCAAGTCTTTTCCACTTTGCAAGGGAATGCACCACCTCTGCGTGCGCACCGTCAAGTGCGGGCACGTCAAACGAAACCGGACGCTCCTTGCCGCTCAGGTTATCGTTCAAGCCCGAATCGCTTGCAACGAACAGCGGAGCGGACACGCGCTTCAAGTTCAGCGCAGCGCAAAGCTCGCGCTGAAAGGCGGATTTAATATGTTCAATGGCTCGCTGGGTCTGGTACGCATCCAGCACCTGCACGTAGCCTTCGGGAATATAACAACGGCTCATAAACGGATCCCTCGCTTTTACTTCGGGGCACCAAAAGACATTCGCCCCAATTATATTCATTGTATCACATAATCGCAAATTTTGCAAGGGTTTTCGGCAAGGTTTTTGCATTCTTCCGCCTCGTGCATTTTTCTTGACAATTATGAACGCTTATGATATACTATAGATAAGTATTCTCACCTTGAAAGGAGCTTCTTATGAAACGTGAAGGCAAAGTGGTCGGCATTGTCAAGGGGCTTGCGTTCCCCGTTGGCTATACCGTATTCATGAACGTTTTTCAGTCCATTGCCGTGGTCCTGGTCGTGGTCCCGGCATTCGCATCCATTGTTCTCTCGCTGATCGCCATGCCCGAGCTTGGAGGCGAGGACCTTTTTTCGCTGGTCATGGAGAGCTACACAACTGCGCTTGATTCCAACATGTGGTTTCTGTCTGCGCTGACCACCATTGCAGCCTTGCTGATCTTATGGTTTTTCTTCAACCGCAAGCAGTATGATTTCAAGGAATATTTCCGCTTTACCAAAGCCCCTGTCAAGGCGATTGCTACCGCCGTGCTGCTGGGTCTTTCCTGGTTCTTTTTGACAAACGGCATATTGAGCGCGCTGCAGGAAGCGCTGTTTGTATTGATCGAAAGACTGATTGCCTATATGGAAGAGGTAGCTTTGATGGATATCTCTCCCTTCATCGACCTGTTTCATGAGATCCTTGACGCCCTGAACCAAACATACGACAGCGCGGGAATGTTCACCATCGCTGCCATTTTCGGTGCGCCCTTGATCGAGGAGATCGTCTTCCGCGCAGGCCCCTTGACCCACCTGACCAAGAAAATGCCCGCTTTCTGGGCTGTGATGCTGACAAGCGCGCTGTTCGCCTTTGCACACGGCAACCCCGTTCAGATGATCTACACCTTTGTGTTGGGTCTGTTTGCAGGCTACCTGTTTGTCAAGACTGATTCCATTTACCCCTCTATCGTTTGCCACTTTGTTTTCAACGGTGCGAACCTGATCTCCATGGCGCTGCAATCGCTGTTCAGCCCGGAAGCCTTCGCAGGCAACGTCCTTTACCCTCAGCTCTCTGAAAAGCTGACCGCCTGGAGCGACGTTGTATTCTGGATCTACACCGCCATCACCTTCCTAATCGCCATCCCCATGCTGATCGTGGGCATTATCATGCTGATCAAGCTGCGCCGCCCCGCTCCTGCCCCGGACGTGCTGCTTGCAGACGACCTGCAGCTCATGCACGGCGATGATGCTTGCGTCATTCCTGCAGAAGAGGAGGCTGAGGCTTCCGAAGCCCCCGAGGAATGCCAAGAACCCCAAGAGCCCGAAAATAGCGAGGACGAGGCATGATTCTGCGCATCTTAACAGTCGGCGACGTCGTGGGGCGCGCAGGGCTTTCCCACCTGCAAGCCACGCTGCACGCACAGAAAAAGGCTTTGGGCGTTGACCTTTGCATCGTCAACGGTGAAAACGCCTCCGAGATCAAGGGCATTTGCGCCTCCGACGCGCAAGACCTGCTCTATGCGGGTGCGGATATCATCACGCTGGGCAACCACGCCTACAGCGCGCCCGACATCGGTAATTTTCTTGACGACCGCAGCGACATCATCATCCGTCCTGCCAACTTCCCCGCGCAAAATCCCGGTTGCGGCTATACCGTGACCGAGGTGCAGGGCATTCGTGTGCTTTGCGTCAATATGCTGGGCACGGTCAATCTTGCCCCTCTGGACAACCCCTTTTTGACCATGGAGCGCATTTTACAAGCCCAAAAGGGCAACTATGATATTGTGGTGCTTGACATGCACGCCGAGGCAACCAGTGAAAAATACGCCATGGCGCGCGCATTTGACGGCAAAATATCCGTCATATTCGGCACGCACACCCACGTTCCAACGGCAGACTTGCAGATCCTGCCGGGCGGTACGGGTTACGTTACCGACCTTGGCATGACAGGCCCCGAGGGCGGCATTATCGGTGCCAAGACAGAGCCCGTGCTTCGGATGCTGCGCGATCATATGCCCGCGAGATTTTCGGTCGCGGACGGCAAGGTACGCGCCCACGCGGTCCTGTTCTCGGTGGACACCGATACCTGCCGTACCACCGCGGCAAAGCAGTTGATCTTCTGATACCAGATACAATCACTATCATAATTTACTATAACAAACTCTCCCTTTAGCTGAGTTGCATCATTGAATTAGCTCTTTTGCATTTGCGAAGATGTGAAAGAGCGTCCGCATGATGCACCTCATCCACCGCAACC
>JAGBXH010000239.1 GCA_017629395.1 Clostridia bacterium
ACAGAAGATAACGAACGTGGGGGGAGCTACGCTGATCTGCGTCATATAGTAGATCTTGAGTCGTCTGCCCTTATCCGTGGGAGGCTGGGTACGCATGGTTGCCTCTGCAAGTACGTCGTTGAGCATACCGGTAGAGATACGCGTGTTTGCCTGATTGTGCACGTAATTGATATGCTCGTAAATGTTGGGAATGCGCTGCCCGGTCTTGGCAGATACGAACAGAATGGGCGCGTAAGGCATATACGCCAGCGCGGTACGGATCTTATCGGTATACTGCTTGACGGAATTGTTATCCTTTTCAATGGCATCCCACTTATTGACCACGATAATGGTCGCCTTGCCTGCCTCGTGCGCAATACCCGCGATCTTTTCGTCCTGCTCGGTAATGCCGGTGGAAGCGTCAATCATCAAAAGGCACACGTCGGCACGCTCCACAGCCATATGTGCACGCAGTACGCTGTACTTTTCAATCTTATCGTCGATCTTTGCCTGACGGCGAATGCCTGCGGTATCGATAAAGGTAAACTTACCGTAGTCGTTCTCCACTCTTGTGTCAACAGCGTCACGCGTTGTGCCTGCAATATCGGATACGATCATGCGCTCCTGACCGATAAAGCGGTTGATGATCGAGGACTTGCCTGCGTTGGGCTTACCGATGACGGCAACCTTAATGCTGTCGTCCTCTTCCTCGGTGTCATCCCACTCGCCAAGCGCATCCATGCAGGCGTCCAAAAGGTCACCCGAGCCCGTACCGTGAATGGACGATACGGCAATGGGATCGCAAGCAAAGCCAAGCTCGTAAAACTCGTAAAATTCGTAAGGCAGATCACCGATACGGTCACACTTGTTGATGCAAGGCACAATGGGCTTGCCCGAACGCTTGAGCATGACCGCGATGTCACGGTCGCTGGCGGTCAATCCCGTGCGCACGTCGCACATGAAAACGATCACGTCCGCGTCGTCGATCGCGACCTGCGCCTGCGTTTTCATTTGGGAAAGAATGATATCGTTGGTCTTGGGCTCGATACCGCCGGTATCGATCACGGCAAATCTTCTGCCTCTCCATTCGGTCTCACCGTAAATACGGTCACGGGTCACGCCCGGTACGTCCTCCACGATGGAGCGGCGCTCGCCGATCAATTTATTAAACAGGGTCGATTTTCCCACGTTGGGGCGACCCACGATGGCAATCACAGGTTTAGACATCTGTATTTTCTCCTTTAGTCACACAATTTTACGCCAAGTATCGACTCAATAAAGCCGACTCCGTCATTTGCAGAGGGGCAAACGGGCACCCCAAGTATTTTCGAAAGCTGCGGCACGGTGATATCGTCCAGCAAGGTATCCTCCCCTGCGCGCAAAGCGTTTTCGGGGATCAGCAGGCAATCGCCCAGGTCCTTGCCCGCAAGCTGCTCGGAAATATCCTTACCGGTCAGAAGCCCTGCAACGGTAATGGTTTCTCCAAAGAAATGATTGATTATGCGGTACACGTTTACCTGCAAGCCGTCAAACGTGCATTCCAGCTGCTCAGACAGCTTGCAAACGGTATCGTAAGCAGCCACACCCGTGGCAATGCTGATGCGTCTGGGAGCATTGAATTTCTCGCGATATTCGTCGGCATACTCCAGCTCGGTGGCGACCTCCGAGCACAGCGAGGTGATCATACCCACGCCGTTTTCGATCTGGTCGTAGTCACCGTAATAGGCTTCGCCGGGTAACGGCAGCCCTGCACTGAGATACAGCTCGTCGGCACAGCAGAAAATGCGCTTGCCGAATTCACGCTCGCATTCGTCACCGACGCGGTTGACCTGCTCAATGATGCGTGCGCTCTCCTCGGGGGTATAGGGAGTCAGCTCGTACAGCTTGTCGCGATAGCGTGTAAGTCCCGCAGGCACGATGGAAACCGAGGACATGGCGGGATAGAGGGCTTTGAGATCCTGCAGCGAGCGGTCAAGCTCCGCTCCGTCATTGATGCCGCGACACAGCACGATCTGTCCGCACAGCGTAATGCCCGCATCTGCAAGGCGGCGCATATAGGAAAGCACCTCGCCCGCACGCTTGTTATGCAGCATAAAGCAGCGCAGCTCGGGATTGGTGGTATGCACCGAAATGTTAACGGGACTGATATGCATTTCGATAATGCGATCAATGTCGCGCTCATGCATATTGGTCAGCGTAATGTAGTTGCCGTGCAAAAAGGAAAGTCTTGAATCATCATCCTTGAAATACAGCGTTTCGCGCATACCGCCCGGCAGCTGATCAATAAAGCAAAAGATGCATTTATTCTCGCAACGCTGCTTCTTATCCATAAGCGGCGTTTCAAAGTCCAGACCGATATCGTCGTATTCGCGCTTATGCAGGGTCACGTTGACAAGCTCCGCGCCGCGATGCAGCACAAGCTCGATCGTGGTATTGGCTAAATGAAAACGGTAATCCAGCACGTCGCGAATTTCGCGTCCGTTGATCGAAATCAAGATATCCCCTGCCTGCACGCCGTGACGTGCGGCACGGCTTCCCTGTTCCACGCCCGTAATGGTAACCATTCTCATCCCTCCTTTGGGCAGACTTATACATTTTAATCATAGTATTATAACATAAGAATTCCCTTTTGTCAAATGTTTTTTGCAAAAAATGAGAAGATCAGCCGAAAAATCAGCGGATCTTCTCATATGCGGCAAAGGTATTGCTTTTTTCTTATTGATTCTGCTTCTTTCCTACCTCGCGCAGAATTTCAAGCGCGGGCACGGGGATTCTGCCGAGATGGTCGGGTCCTACGTTGAGCAGGTAGTTGACACCGCGGGCGTTGAGGTGCTCTTTAATGCGAATGACCTCATCTGCATTCTTCCAGTTATCGTCAAAATACTTAAAGCCCCAGGTATCGTTGAGCGTGGTGGGAGATTCCACCAGAATATCCTCCATATACTCATCGGGAATGACGTTGTCGCCCATGGAAACATAGTCGCCAAGTCCGTTGCCAATGCGGGAATTCAGCAGGCATTCGGGCTGCAGCTCCTTGACAAGATCGCGCAATTCCTTGGATTGCTCGGGTGTGATCTGAAAAGGCGTATCACACCACAAGAGGCAAATATCACCGTACTTGGTCAAGATCTCGCGGATCTGCGGCAGGATCTTTGCGCGGAAGCATTGCTCGTAATTCTTTGCATCATCATCCGGGAAATCCCAGTTATTGGTCCAATGCGTGTCGTCAATATTCAGGTGCGAGGGATGATATCCGCCGCCGTTGGGCTCATGCCAGTCAAGCTCCTGCGAATAATACAGACCCAGCTTCAGCCCGTGCTTTTTGCAAGCCGCAGCGATCTCTCCGATCACGTCTCTGCCAAAGGGCGTTGCGTCCACCACATTGTAGTTGTCATACTCGGATTTGAACATGCAAAAGCCATCGTGGTGCTTACTGGTCACGACCATGTAATTCATACCCGCATCCTTGGCAAGCTTGACCCATTCTTCCGCATCAAAGTAAATGGGGTTAAATGCCTTTGCAAGCTGCGAGTATTCCTCGTTCGGAATACGGAAATACGCCTGCGCCCATTCTGCGATCATGCCGATGCGCTTTCCGCGGTGCTCCCCTGCCAGCAGCGAATACAGACCCCAGTGGATCATCAAACCGAATTTTGCCTCTTTTTTGAACCATTCCTTATTGGTCATTGCCTTACTCTCCTATCTTTCCGTTGTATGTAAAGAATTTTGTGTTATATGCATACGCGACCTCTGCGTCACCCAAGCGTCTGACTATATAAAACTTGTCACCGCGCAACGAGGTGTTCTCCAGCCCCTTGGGCGAGATGTACATTTCCTTACTCCAAGCGTACAGCGTTTCCACCTCGGGCACACGCCATTGCGAGTTATAGAATTTGAACACGGTCACGCTCTTGGTATAGTGCATCCTGTTCCCGCCTCTGGTATAGCTACGTTGCACGTGCGGCTCATACACGGTTTCCTGATCGATATGCGAAAGCGTGTCGATCTCTACGACAAAATCACAATTATGCTCGACCTCAAACACAACATCATTGTCGGCTTGATTTTGCTTGAAATATAAGTAAATCGGCACGATAGCAACAAGACCGATCAGCACACCAAGCAACACGTGCACGTAAATGCCCGCCGCCAAAGCCGCAGCAGCAATCGGCATTACCCAAACCAGCGTTTTGTTATCATTATTTTTTGCTTTTTTGACTTCATTGCCCAGCACGTCACGGCGAATCGCCTCGTCTGTCAATATCTCTTTGGTCATATCGTTTTACTCCTTATATGTAAAGAACTTTTCGCTGTACAAATCCACGACCGTTTGCGGATCGTTCTTCATTGTCACAATAATATAGGTGTCCCCGTACTCGGAAAGCTGCAGCCAGACCGATAATCTTGACGGGCAGCTTGAGCCGTTTCGCTTATCATGGTAAATGCGATATTCCTTGCCGCCCTCAAAGGAAACGACATCATAACCGTAATCCCTCAAGGAATGCCACGGGTCAAATTCCACGAAGCTTAAAAACTTGGCGCGCTCGATCACGACCTGTCCGCCGTCCTCATTTTTGACCGCGCGGATCAGCATGACCGTTTTATATATCAGATACGCGCATACCGCTGCCAGCGCAAGCATGACAACACCGCAAAACGCCATAAACTCCACCGCTTGATCTGCGGGCTGCTTTGCAAGCTCCCCTGCAAATTTTGATGCAAAGACCGCAAACACGATTACGGTGACCACACCTGCCGCGCCGTATA
>JAGBXH010000240.1 GCA_017629395.1 Clostridia bacterium
ATCAAAAGCCGCTAAAATAATCCATCTAAGGCTATCCTGCCTAAGACAAAGACGAACACCGTCAAGGCAAGTAAAGCTTAGCCGAGACGGTGTTTTGGGTATATAACACGTGACGTGTTAATGAATGGTGGACCCGAGGGGAATTGAACCCCTGTCCGAAAGCCCGTTGATACGACCTTCTCCGTGGGCAGTCTGTTATTTAGAATTCCCCCTCGGCAGCGTCAGCAGACAGACTCCGCGTCAGGGTAGCCATTTTGTGCATGATCGGTTCAATGGCGAAACACCGATGCACGGTCACCGCTTCATGACGTTGGGGTCTCGGGCGCGGTACTCCGAGAGCAACGGGCAAGACCGCAGTCTTGCAGCACTGCCTAATTAGGCAGCCAGAGCAACTTGATTGTTGTCGTTTATTTTTTAAAGTTGGACAGTTTATCGGGATTATCCGGCCCGCCACGCTTATCGTATCGCAAAACCCCCGTCGAAACCATTACGGGCCCATGCGATAACTCTATTATTATATATCATTCTCGCCGATTTGTCAAGCATGAAATCTGTCGGATTGCAATTTATGCGCTCTTAGCCGTATCTCGTCAAAAGAACTTGACAACTGTCACATTCTTTGGTACAATAATAGCACAAATCATGACAGAAAGGGGATATCTATGAAAAACAGATACTTATCCTTATTCCTGTGCTTTTGCTTGGTTTTCGCAATGCTTTTGCCCATGCTCAGCGCATGCAACGAAAGCGGTGACGAGCAGAATACGACCGATCAGCCTACAGATCAAGAGACGTCTGAGCCAAATGAGGAGAGCGGAGCAGATTCTACCGAGCCTCCCGTGAGCACGGATACCGATCCTACCCAAACGGAAGAGCCGACTACCGTGCCAGACACCGAGCAGACAACAGAGACCGGCACCGAGTCCGATACAGAGCAGGGCACAGAGCCGCCTCCTGAAGAGCAGGCTTGGACGCTGCCCATTTTGCGCATTGATACGACCGACGGACACGACGTGACCAGCAAGGATCACTACAAATCCTGCACGGTCACCCTGGAAAATTGCTCCGAGCCCATGCAGTTTGAGGACGTAACCGCCAATATTCGTGTGCGCGGCAACTCTACTGCCGTGACCGAGAAAAAGCCCTTCCGACTCAAGTTTGATAAAAAGCGCAACATGCTGGGGCTCAATGACGGTGCAAAATGCAAGTCGTGGTGCCTGATGGCGGATTATTACGACTACTCGCTTATGCGCAACAGCCTTTCCTTCCGCATGTGTCAGCAGCTGCTTGACGGCTATTCCTTTGCATCGGAGTGCACGTGGGTCGAGCTGTACGTCAACGGCGATTACCGAGGCGTGTACTTGCTTTGCGAGCAGACGCAGATCAATCCGCACCGTGTGAATATTTATGAAAAGCAGGACACCGAGACCAATTTGGAGATCGGATACCTGATGGTGGGGCAGGGCGGCAGAACCGACGAGCCCAACACCGTGCAGATCAATTACGGCGGCATGCCCGTGACCGATCTTGACGGTACGACCATGCATTTTGGCGGCGGCAATTTCTCACTTTCCTCGGGTGGCGATTACACGCGTGAGCAGATCGATTTCTGTGCCAAGGTAGTAGGCAACATTGCGCGCATCTGCTACTTTGCCATTATTGAAAACAAATACTACAAGCTGGACGAGAACTGGGAGCTGACGCCTAAGACCGACTTTACGGGCACGACCG
>JAGBXH010000241.1 GCA_017629395.1 Clostridia bacterium
CCCGCAGAGATATTCTCCACGCTCACGCCTTCCTTTTGCGCTTGCTTGACCGAGCTGTTCATAAACACGGTGCAGCGCGAGCCAAGGTCCACGGGCTTTTGCCCGAACAAGCCAAGGTTAGCAAACTCGTCAATGGGATATCCCATGGCGTTTGCAAAGGTCTGCAGGAAAGAGCCGCAGCCCGAAGAGCAAGCCTCGTTCAAGAAAATATTATCAATCGCACCGCCGCGGATCTTAAAGCACTTCATGTCCTGACCGCCGATGTCAATGATAAACTCCACGTCAGGCATAAAGTATTTTGCTGCGGTGAAGTGCGCCACGGTTTCCACCACGCCCACGTCAATGCCCAAAGCCGCGCGCATCATGTCCTCACCGTAGCCGGTGACGGCACTTGAAACGATCTTGACCTTGGGGTATTTTTCATACATCTCAATCAGCGTATTCTTGACCACGTCAATGGGCTTACCCTGATTGGACTGGTACTTGGAAAAGATGATCGAGCCCTCGGCGTCGGTCAGCACTACCTTGAGCGTGGTAGAGCCCGAGTCGATGCCGAGATACGCATCCCCCTCGTATGCCTCACCCTCGCGGCGAGGCACGCTGTTTTTTTCATGGCGCGCCATGAATGCGTCATACTCTTCCCTGTTTGCAAACAGCGGCTTGAGCGCAGACTCGGTCAGCGAATCCGCCTGCATACCGATGATCTCGTACGCCTTGGCAAGGTCTACCTTTTCCTCTGCATAGTATGCAGCACCAAGGGCGACGAACACCAAGGAATCCTCGGGGCAGGTGCCCGTGCAACCCAAGGTCTTGTCAAATGCGCGACGCAGCTCGGAAAGGAAGGTCAAAGGACCACCCAAGTATACCACGTTGCCCTCAATGGGATGCCCCTGCGCAAGACCCGTGATGGTCTGGTTGACAATGGCGTAGAAAATACTTGCCGAAATGTCCTCTTTTCTTGCGCCCTGATTTAAGAGGGGCTGAATATCGGTCTTGGCAAACACACCGCAGCGCGACGCGATGGAGTAGATCTTCTCATACCTCTTGGCAAGCTCGTTCATCTCGCCCGTGTCGATCTGCATCAGCGTTGCCATCTGATCGGCAAACGCACCCGTGCCACCGGCGCAGGTACCGTTCATACGCACCTCCAGATTGCCCTTGAGGAACAAAATCTTTGCATCCTCACCGCCCAGCTCAATGACTACGTCGGTATCGGGCAAGCGGTGGCTGATGGCAACCTTGGTGGCATAGACCTCCTGCACGAACGGCACGCCCGCGCGCTCGGCAAGTCCCATGCCCGCAGAGCCCGAAACGGCGCAAACCACGGGCTCGGTAATATTGAATTTTTCAATCAAACCCTTGATGACCTCACGGGTCTTCTCCTTGATCATGGCGTAATGGCGCTCATAGCTCTTATAGAGAAGATTCCCGTTATCATCCAGCACGACGCACTTGATGGTGGTCGAGCCAATGTCAATGCCTATTCTCATATGATGCTTCCTTATTTGATCTTATTGATGTAGCTCAGATAGCGCAGCGTGATCTTGGACCACTTGAAGTCCAGCTTGCGCAGCTCCTCTACGGTAAACTCGTTGCTGATGGGCACGTTTGCAGAGGACGATGCAATGGCGTGATAGAACGACAGCACCGCAACCTCGCGGTCCGAGATGAGCTCCTTGAGCGATTTTTCAAAAATATCATTCGACACCTGCTTGATGCTGCGGAACAGCTTTCTGGACAGCGTGTCAATGGTGAATATATGGGGGTGATACAGATTGTAGATGTTGTTGACGCGGTCATGCAACGCAAGACACACGTAAGCGTCGGCGCACTCGTCCACGGGCGTAAAGTCAATGGGATAGTCCGCGATCTCCTTGCTGTACATACGAACCTTCATCAGTCCGCGATAGCGACCGATAAAGCCGTTATCCTTGGCGTTCTTCTGGAACTTACCGTCCTTCATTCTCCAAGTCAGGTTACCGATACGGAAAATATTCGCCTTCAGCCCCTGCTCTCTTGCCATCAGCACGCGTTCCTCTGCCTGATATTTGGAGTGGATGTACACGTTTTGCGCGTGCTCCTGTCCGATATCCAGGCTGAATTCGTCAAAGACGGCGTCGGGATTGCGCTGCGCAACAGTGCCCGCACCGTGCACGCTTGCCGTGGAGGTGTGCTGCAAAATCGCGCCTGCCGCAAAGCAGAAATCGATCACGTTCTGCGTGCCCTGCACGTTGGTGCGCTCAAAGTCCTCGTAATTGCCCGCATGATTGACGTTAGCGGCAGTATGAATGACCATATCCACCTTCTCCGCCAGGTGCAGATACGACTTTTCTTCCAATCCCAGCATAGGCTGCGAGATATCACCGATCTTGACCTTATAGGTAAAGTATTCATGCTCTGCGGGGAAATAGTATTTCAAAACGTCCTTGAGCTTTTCCTCGTCGCGCACAAGGCAGATGACGTGCATCTTGCGGCGCAGAAGCTCACGCAGAATGTGCGAGCCCAGATATCCCGTCGCACCCGTCAGCAGAACGTACTTGATGTCCTGTGTGTAAGTCAGATTGGAATTGTGGCGGATCAGCTCGTTGATATCAATGTGTCCGTCCTTCCCTGCAGACTCGTCCTTGGTGTGCAGCAGCACCTGCTCCAGCATCTCGGGGGTGGGGTTGTCATAGATCATCTGTGCAGGAATACCGATCAGCGCGCCTACCTCCAAAGCACCAAGGCTGTCACCGCCAAGATCAAAGAAATCATCGCGGATACCAATGTCTTTACAGCCCAATATCTTTTCAAAGGCTGCCACGATCTTGATCTGCTCGGGCGTGGTGGGATCAATGTGCTCCACCGTCTTTTTGCACACCGTATCCTTGATCATGATAAGTGCTTCCTTGCGCTTGATCTTCAGCGAGGTGGTCTTGGGGAATTCTCTTGCGATAAAGTCGTACGCCACGATCCGCTTATAGGGCGCTGCGTCGTTGTTATATTTCTTGATGCCGTGCTTGATCTCCTTGATCACACAGCTGTTGTTGATATCCGTCGGCTGAATGGCTGCACACAGCTTTCCCTTGCTCTCGTAGACCATGACGTCCTTAACGCCGGGGATCATAGCAAGATAGGACTCGATCTCCTCGGGATAAATGTTCTTGCCGTTGTCCAGAATGATCAGATTTTTGGATCTGCCCGTAATGTACAGATATCCGTCCTTGTCAAAGTATCCAAGGTCGCCCGTGTACATCCAGCCGTCCGCCGTAATCGCCTCGCGCGTTGCCTGCTCGTTTTTGTAGTAGCCCAGCATCACGCCGTCACCCTTGACCATGATCTCACCGTTCTCGATCTTAACATCCATATAGGATACGGGCTTGCCCACCGAGCCAAAGCGGTTAATGCCGGGATAGTTCGCCGAGATCAGCGGCGCACATTCGGTCATACCGTAGCCCTGGAACATACTCACGCCAAACTCCTCAAAGGTTTCGGCAATCTCACTTCTCAGCGCAGCACCGCCCACGATCACGCGGCACAAATTGCCGCCGAATTTGGAAAGCAGGCTCTTGTACAGCGTGCGGCGTGCATCAATACCCAAATAGCGCAGCAGCTTGTTGAGCTTTTTGGCAAGCCCTACCTTGCGTCTGGCAGCGCCCGAAGAAATTCCCTCCTTGACCTTCTTGTAAAACACCTCTGCAATGGCAGGCACGATCAGAATTACGGCAGGCTTGTAGCGCTTCAGATTGGCTACAATGTTTTCCAGCTTGTCGTTAATGCAAACGGTCGCACCGCAGTACAGCACGCCCAGATTGTCCACCGTCAGCTCAAAGGTATGGTGAATGGGCAGCACAGACATGACCACGGGGTACTTCAAGCCCTTGCCGTAGTTCATTCTGTAAATATCACAAATGTTGTTCACAATATTGCGCTGGCTGAGCATAACGCCCTTGCTGACACCCGTCGTACCTGAGGTGAAAAGGATCTCCGCCATGGCGTCGGGATCGATCTTGGGCAGAGCGACCTGCTCAGTGGCAAGGATCTCGGTATATCTTGCGCTTGCAAAATTGATGATATCACAAACACCGTTGTCAGCGCGCTCGATCGCTCCCGCCATAGGCGCAAACTCACCCGACAAAAATACCACGTCCACGTCTCCCATGCAGAGCAGTCCCAGCATTTCGTCCGTGGTCAGCATCTTGTCAATGGGCACAACTACGTTTCCGCTGCAGGCAATACCAAGAAAGGTCACCACCCACTCGTAGCTCGTGCCGCCAATGATGGCAACGTGTCTTCTCTCCCAGCCGCGGTTCACCAGCCAGGAGGCAACGGCAAAAATATCCCTTGCAAACTGTTTATACGTTTTTCTGACGATCTTATCGTCCTTGATGTATCTGTAAGCGTCCCTGTAGGCATATGCAGTCGCAATGTCGTTGACGTATTCCTGCAGATCCGTAAGCGTTTTTTTCACAATCTTAACTCCTATTTCAGCATCAAAACGTTCGGGCATACATAACCAACTTACATTATACTATAATTTGTGCCGTTTGCCAAGATGTATTTTTGAAAAAATCGTCAAAATTTTATGTACATTTATGCAAAGACAGGAAAACCTTTTTGCAATATGAGATAGTCACGCAGAATATGTAACATTTGTAACATATCAACCACCTGCACAACAAAAAAACAGACAGCGACCGTTGGCGTACAGTTACTGTCTGTTATCATTATGAGATTTGTCGGCTGGGCAAGGGCAGATATTTGGACCACGCCGAATCGGTTGCCCCAATTCGCTCCAAAGCCTGCGCAACCTCGATCATAGACTGCTTTCCGAGATTTCGGATAGCTGCAATATCCTTTTCCTTAAGAATCAAAAGATCCGAAACCAGATCATATCCTTTTTTCTTAAGCGAATTCAAGGAACGGGCAGATAAACCGAGCTCCTCCAGCGGTGTTTTCGCATCAAACTCACCGGCATCTTGGGGCTTGCGGCAAGCAAGCTGTGCGTGCCCCGCTCTTCCGTATCGGATATAGTCCAGATACGAAGGCGCAAGCAGCGCGGAAAGCGCGTGCTGCTCGATCACGCGAATGCGCTCTGCCGATAAATCCAGCGCATCGCCGATTTCGCG
>JAGBXH010000242.1 GCA_017629395.1 Clostridia bacterium
AAAGCGTACGTGTGAAATTTCGGATGTGCCGCATCTGTCGCCTTTCGCCAAACTGCCCGAAACGCTCTGCCGCAAGCCCTATTTTCACATCTGTCATATTATACCACACATCAAAAAAATAGTCAAGGCTTTGCATAACAAAAACCTTGACTATCTTTATGATCATTTCGGGAAAAGAATTGTGAAAAGTTACAATTACACCAACTTCTTCAGCGACTGCTTGCTTGCAATGACCACCAAGGTCATTTCCTTGCGCAAGGGCATTTCGGGGTCTACGTTGATCATGAGATTGTCCTGCTTGCGGATACCCACGATGTTAATGCCGTATTTACGGCGCAGACCCAGCTCAATCAGCGTTTTGCCGTCCCACTCGTCCTTGACCTCCAGCTCAATGACAGACACCTCGTCGGAAAGCTCGGCAATATCCACAAATCCCGCGCTGAGCAGGTTTTTTGCCAGTCGCACGCCCGATTCGTGCTCGGGGAAGGTGACCTCGTCCGCACCGATCTTGAGCAGCATGCGCTGGTGCAGGGGATTGGCGCACTTGACGATGACGCGCTTGACGCCCGCCTCCTTGCAAAGCATAGTTGCCATGACGCTTGCCTCCAGACTGTCCGCAATGGCAATGATCACGGCATCCATATCCGCAATACCCAGCTGGCGGATCGCCTCGGGATTGGTCACGTCCGCGCACTTGCAGTGCGGAATGCTTTTTGCCACAGCGTTGACCACGTCGGGATCCATATCAATGGCAAGCACCTCTGCGCCGTTTTGTAAAAGCTCTCTGGCAACAGCCTTACCGTATCTGCCAAGGCCGATGACTGCATATGATTTTTTCTTTGCCATAATTAACCTCTCTACCCAACGCTGATGTCTTCGGTCGGGTCTTCAATCAAATTTTGTTTGCTTGCACCTACCGTAAAGGCTACGGCAAGCGAGATGGGGCCTACGCGTCCAAGGTACATGGTTGCAATGATGATCAGCTTGCCAACCGTGTCAAGGGTGGGTGTCAGCGCGCGGGTCAAGCCTACGGTAGCGGTTGCACTGACCGTTTCATACAGAACGTCAATCAAAGGGGCGTTTGTCACAAAGGAAAGCCCCAGCGTGGCAAGTGCCATGATGCAAAACGAGGTCATGCACACAGCCACGGCTTTGCCGATCGCCTCGTCCTTGACCGTTCTGCCAAACAGCGAAACGCGCTCTCTGCCTCGCACGGAGCTTGCCGCCTTGGCAATCAAAAGGGCAAAGGTGACGGTTTTGATACCGCCCGCCGTGCCTACGGGTGAGCCGCCTATAAACATCAGCACCAAGGAAACCAGTGCGGAGGGGGTGGTCAGCGCCTCTTGGGGAATGGTGAAAAAGCCTGCCGTTCTGGTGGTGACCGATTGGAACAGTGCCATTTGCACCTTGTCAAAGAGTGAATGACCGCCAAGCGTGGCGGGATTGCTCCATTCAAATGAAAGGAATGCCGCAAAGCCAAGTGCTAAGAGCACGGCGGTGCTGGTCAGCGCGATTTTGGATTGCAGCGTCAGAGAGCTGAGCGGACGCTTGCGCTTGCCGATGAATTTTGCTACGCGCAGCACGTCCCACCATACCACAAAGCCAAGACCGCCAAGGATAATGAGCGCCATGGTAACAGCACCCACGATGGGGTTTGTGGCGTAAGCACTCAGGCTGACGTCGCCCAGCAGGTCAATGCCCGCGTTGCAAAAGGCGGAGATAGCGGTAAAGACCGAAAGCCAGATGCCGCGCCAGCCGTATGCGGGGATAAAGACCGTCATGTAAAGCAGCGCGCCTGCGCCTTCAACAGCCAGCGTGCCCAGCACCACGCGGCGCACAAAGGGGGCAATGCCGGAAAGGGTATTGAGGTTAAAGGCGTCACGCAAAAGCATGCGGTCGCCAAGTCCCATTTTGCGGTGTAAGAGCATGGAGATCGTGCCCATAATGGTGATCAACCCAAGACCTCCGATCTGGATCAGCAGCAGAATGACCACCTGCCCGAACACGCTCCAGGTCGCGTGCGTGGAAAGCGTGACCAAGCCCGTGACGCAGGTTGCCGTGGTGGCTGTAAACAGCGCGTCCACAAATGCCACGCTCTGCCCGCTTTTGGTGCTGATGGGCAGCCAAAGCAGCAGCGTGCCCACGGCGACCAGACAGAGAAAGCTGAGCATGATCAGGTGCGTGGTGGATAGCGAAAACCGTTTTTTAGA
>JAGBXH010000243.1 GCA_017629395.1 Clostridia bacterium
CCTCCAACTTGTCCTGCGGAATGCAGCCAAGCGAGGTTTCGGTCGGGCTGAAGATCATGTGGCGATCGGGCAGCTGCTTATGGATGCAGCCGATAAATTCATCGTTGAGCGTGGCAAGCGGATGGATCTCGGTCTTGAGATCAATATCGTAGATCAGATAGTCGCGTGCCTGCTTTTCGCTGATCTCATAACCGCTCATTTCGCTGACCTCGGCAATGGTCTTTTGCAGCACCTCGGGCGTGATCTCGGGGCATTCCAAGAAATGCTTTTTGGTTTTGAAGTATTTTTTTTGCTCCTTGGGTGTCACGTCACCGTCACGGTAGCGCAGCTCGGCAAAATCATACGTCAAATGAATATCCAGCGCGGTGCAGGGCTGCTCCAAGCAGACCGTATACGTGATCTGCCCGACAAAGCCGCGATTGACCGTGCCTTTTACGTGATACATCTCTTTCATTATTCCACAACCTCTGCGCTCACCTTGTTATCGATATAACGGAAGGTGAACCTGACCACGCAGTTATCGCGCGCGGTGGTAAAGTGCGACTTATAGCCGTCACCGCTGGCAGGACGTCTGCCGCATGCAGCATAGACCGCGGACAGCGTGCCGTAGGTGGACACGGCGTAATCGTACGTACCTGCAAACGGAATGACCACGGACAAGGTATAGGTGTTATCGCCCACGTAATACATACGGGTCAGCTCGCTGTTGGAGTCGTTCTCCTCACAGCCCACGAAAGGCTGGAAGCTGCCGTAGACCACGATCTTTTCGGGCAGCTTAACGCCCGTTTCGGGGTCATACTGCTCGCGGCAGCCATAGCGGATCAGATGCTCGGGGTTGGCATAGCCCTCTCTGAGGCGATCGCCGTCCTCCCAGCAAGCCTTCATCACGTCCTCCTGATCAAAGCCCATGGGGCATGCAGCGGACTTGTTATTGATCTGATAATATGCATTTACGCCCATCTCTCCGTTGTCGCCGCGCACCATCTCCACGCGTGCGTCGCTGAGCATGCGGCGCATGGGCATCTGGAAAAACGCGTGGGGGTTATTGATCTGCGTCCAGCGATAGGTGTACTCGATAAAGTGATCGCGCACCGCAGGCTCCTGGTTTGCAAACCAGCCTATCTGGTCATAGCCCCACCACTGCCAGCGTGCCAGCTGATGACGGGTAAACTTGGGAAGATCCTCGTCAGAGAACATCTTGCCGCCCCAGTTATCATATTCCATCAGGTAAGGCATCTACTCGCCGTACCAGCCGTTGGGGTTTTCGCCGCCCTCGCAAAAGCCCTCGCGCACCAGCACAAGTCTCTGCCCCTCGTAATGCTCCAGGGGAGCGCGGGTGAAGGGCATGGCGTGATAGTCAAGGAGCAGCTTGCCGTTTACGCTGACACCGTGCGTGTGCGCATCCAGCAGCACCTTGTGACGGCGTGCATGCTTTGCCGCGTAATCACGGATCATGCCGAACAATTCATACGTTTTCTTCAGCCCCTTGTCCTCAGCGGTGTACAGATGTACCTGTCCCATGTGCAACGCCTCGTAACCGCAATCGATATACTGCGTTGCGCGATAGTAAAACCACATACGCGCCTCGTCACGGTTGAGGTCGGGCATATCGCCGCACTTGCCGGGGTGTCTGCCGGGCTCGCAATTCCAAGCCACTCTGCCATCCTCGGTCAGCATGCGTGCATCGTTCCAGCAAAAGCATCTGTCCTCCACGGGCTTGCCAAACGCCTCAAAGACGTAGGCGGGAATTTTCTGCGTCTCCATCTGCTTGGTCACGATTTCAAACACACAAGCCTGCAGAATAATCTCGGGATCCTGCGCGTGCACCGCTTCTGCAAGCGCACGGGACTTGGCAAAGTGCTCGGCATCATCCTCCGTCAGATACCAGATACCGGAGGCGCGACCGATAAACTTGACGCCCAGACGCTTGATCAGACGCAGGTCATCCTCTAACGTGTCGGTCAGATACAGCGAGCTCGCGGTAACGGCACGGGAGAGATAGCTCTCCAGCACCTCGCGGCTCATATTGCCGTCAAATTGAAAATTCAAGTTCATATCGTACTCCAAATTACTTCAGGATCTTTTCGCCGTACGCCTCGTTGTAATCGACGATCAGCTTCTTAGCCAGCGAGTAGGAATTGATCAGCGGATGGGTCATGAGTGCCTCAATCGCCTTCTCCTCGTTGCCCTCGCGCACCGCCTGTACGGTCAATCTTTCATAACGCTTGATCAGGCGGATGTACAGCTCGCACATAGCGGGCACGCTTGCCTGCTTGACGGGC
>JAGBXH010000244.1 GCA_017629395.1 Clostridia bacterium
CTGCTTGATCGGCAGTATCGGAGGCAGCAAAGTCGTGATCAGGCACAAAAAGCGCAAATTTTTCAAAAACCTGATTACAATCTCTTTCAACGATAAGCAGGTGCGCGGCATTGAAGTACAGCAATCTATTGAGGGCGACGAGATCGACATCGAAAGCGTCACCTGCCCCCGCGTTTCGGGTAGAACTGTAACAGTTGGCGAGGGCTGCAAGATTGAGCTGCTGCAATACAGCGAGAGCTACGAGATCCACGAAAAAGCCAAGGTTGGAAAGATCGAGAAAATTTAACACATACAAAAAACGCCGCTTGCAGCATGCAAACGGCGTTTTTTATCGCTTATTTTGTAATTTTTTGTTGTTTTTTCAATCGTCATTTTATTTTTGTCGTACATTTTACGCGCCACCGAGCAATTCTCGCAGGCGTTCCATGATCTTTTTCTCCTCACGCGATACCTTGACCTGGGAGAGTCCGAGCGCCGTGGCAACCTGCTGTTGGGTCATATTACGCCAATATCGCAGCAGCACGATCTTGCGCCAAAGCGGGTCCAGCTGCCCGATGGCTTGCGAAAGTGCCAGCCTGTCCAGCATGCGCTCGGTCTCGTCCGCGCTGTCCCGGTCGGGCAGCGTTCCCTCCAGCGTCAAGCCGCCGTCATCGTACACCGTCTCCGAAAGTGACGACACGGGCGCGACCGCATCCAGCGCAACAGCTGCGTCCTCAGCCGACACACCGCATCGCGCGGCAAGCTCGCTAATGGAAGGATCTCTTCCCGTGTTTGCCATGATCCTGTTGCGCTCTCCAAGCAGTGCCGCCCCCATGCGCTTATATTCCCTGCCCACCTTGATCGGCCCGTCGTCGCGCAGATGCTTGCGGATCTCTCCCACGATCAAGGGTACGGCATAGGTGGAAAACGCCGTACCGCGCTCCACATCAAAGGATCTGATGGCTTTGAGCATGCCAATGGTACCAATCTGCACCAGATCCTCGTACTCCGTTCCCCTGTCCTTGAATTTGATCGCTACGCTGCGTACCAGCGGCATATTGTCCACGACCAGCTGCTCAGTCGCGCGCTCATCACCCTGCGCAGCCAATATCAAAAGCTCTCTGTTCTTTTCTATGCGCTCCTGCGCTACGGTATTTTCGATATCCATCACCTCTGTTGCGTGTTATGTATCGATATGCAGATCCGAAAGCACCTTCACCATCGTCACAGTCGTTCCCTTGCCAACCTTCGAGGATACACGAACACCGTCCGTAAAGCTTTCCATAACGGTAAAGCCCATGCCGCTGCGCTCCCCTGCAGCATCCGTGGTAAAAAGCGGTTGACGTGCAGCCTTGACGTCAGCGATGCCGCAGCCCTTATCCGAGATCTCTATGCGCACAATGCGTCCCTGACAGAGCTTGACCGTCATGCGCACCTGCCCCACGGTATCACGATAACCGTGCACAATGCTGTTGGTAACCGCCTCGGACACCGCGCATTTGATATCCGCAAGCTCGGTGGCGGTGGGATCAAGCTGCGAAACAAACGCAGCCGCCGCGGCACGCGCCATGCCCTCGTTGACCGATAGCGAGGGCAGCTTGATCTGCATTTTATTGATGACCTTGGCATTGAATTTATTTTGCTTCATTTGAGCACCTCCTTTCTCGTTCTTTTTGCACGGGGCTTGTCCTGCATGGCAGCAATCGAGGTGTCTGCCACCTTCTTGCGTTCAATACGCACCATACGCTCCAATCCGGCAAGCCTGATCACCCTTTCCACCCCCGCAGAGGGTTCGGTCACAACCATGTCCCCTCCGATCTCTTTTATCAGCGCATAGCGTCCCATGATCAAGCCCAGCCCCGAGGAGTCCATGAAGTCCACGCCGGACAGATCAAGGTACAATCGTCGCGGACGGATACGATAAAGCAGCGTATCGATCCCGCTGCGAACGGCAACCGCGCTGTGATGATCGATATCTCCATGAAGCTTGATCCGCAGGAAATAACCGCTTTCCTCATAAGTAAACGTTGCCTTTCCCATTTTTAGAAATCCTTTCTGAATTGATTGAGAATATCATAGCATACAGTACATAAAAAAAGCGTCGTTCCCTGTCGGGAGCGACGAAAAAGTTTCACCATTTGATAAGTTAATCTCACAAAAGTTTTCGCCCGCCTTTTTCAAAAGGCGGGCGAAAACTTTCATCAACGGAGTTGCCCGTGTGGCGCAGGCGTCAAAAAAAGGCTACTGCGACGCAGTAGCCCTTTTCAATTTATCATCCGCGGGAATTTTTTCGAGTGCAAGGCGCACCGCAGATCGCAAGGCGAAGGCTTACTTACCGTAAGTCGAGCCGCGATCGAGGAGCAACGCAGCAATCGGGAAAATTCACCGAATGAGCATTATTCAGCCTTCTTGTTTTCGTCAATAACCTTCTGCGCGATGTTCGCGGGAACAACGTCATAACCGGTTACTTCAAACTCAAAGGAAGCACGACCCTGGCTCATTGCACGCAGGTCGATGGGGTAAGATACCAGCTCGGACTTGGGAGCAACTGCCTCAACAACCGTGTAACCGGGCTTGCCCTCTGCAGGGTTCATACCCATTACGTTACCGCGGCGCTTGGGAATATCACTCATAACGTCACCAACCATGCCGTCCGGAACGGTGATGAACAGGCTGCCGACAGGCTCGAGCAGTACGGGGGCGGACATTTCAAGGCACTTCTTGTATGCAAGGTTCGCAGCGGTACGGAAGGAAAGTTCGTCCGAGTCAACTGCGTGGTAAGAGCCGTCGTACAGCTCTGCCTTAAGCCCTACCATGGGATAACCTGCAATACCCTTTGCCATTGCATCCTGCAGACCCTTTTCAACTGCGGGGATAAAGTTCTTGGGAACGGAACCGCCAACGGTTGCGTCAACGAAGGTCAAGCCTTCCTCTTCACCGGGAGCGAATCTTACCTTAACGTGGCCGTACTGACCGGAACCACCGTTCTGCTTC
>JAGBXH010000245.1 GCA_017629395.1 Clostridia bacterium
GCAGATCAAGGACTACAAGGGTATCGAAGCTGTAAAGGCTGCTGCAGAAGCTACCGATGAGCAGGTTGATCGTGAGCTCGAAATGATCCGCGAGAGAAACTCCCGCGAGATCGAGATCACCGAAGAGGCTGCTCAGATGGGTGACATCGTTAAGATCGATTTTGACGGTTCCGTTGACGGCGTTGCATTCGACGGCGGTAAGGGTACTGATTACTCCCTCAAGCTCGGCTCCGGTTCCTTTATTCCCGGCTTTGAAGAGCAGATTGCAGGTCACACCATTGGTGAAGAGTTTGACGTTAGCGTTACCTTCCCCGAGGACTACCATGCAGCTGAGCTTGCCGGCAAGGCTTCCGTATTCAAGACCAAGGTTAACGCTATCTCTCGTATTGAGCTGCCCGAGCTGGACGACGAATTTGCAAAGGATGCTTCCGAATTTGATACTCTGGATGAATTAAAGGCTGACATGAAGGCTAAAATCCAAGAGAGAAACGAAAAGCAGGCTGAGAACGAATTCGAGGAGAAGCTGATTGAGGCTCTGATCGAAAAGCTGGAGGGTGAGATTCCCGAGGCTATGTTCGTAAATGAAACCGAGAACTTTGTTCGCGACTTTGACAACAGACTGCGCAGCCAGGGTATGGACATGAATCTGTACTTCAAGTACACCGGTCTGACCATTGAGGCTCTGCGCGAGCAGATGAGACCTCAGGCTGAGCGCCAGGTTAAGGCAAGACTTGCTCTTGAAACCATTGCTGCTCTTGAGGGCGTTGTTGCTTCCGAGGACGAGATCAATGCAGAGTATCAGAGAATTGCTGATGCTTATCGCCTTGAGCTTGAGCAGGTTAAGAGCATGCTTGACGACGCTTCCATTATCGCTGACCTGCAGGTTAAGAAGGCAATGGACATCGTAAAGGAAGCTGCTGTAATCAAGGCTGAGTAATTAAACTCCCCCACTTCCCTATTATTTTGAAACGAGGTAAACAAGATGTATTATCCGCAATATCCAAGAGACGCCCTTGTCCCCACTGTCATTGAGCAAACCGGAAGAGGTGAACGCGCATACGATATTTTCTCCCGCTTGCTTAACGACCGTATCATTTTCCTTTCCGATGAGGTCAATGATGCAACAGCTTCTCTTGTCGTTGCCCAAATGCTCTTCCTCGAATCGCAGGACCCCGATAAGGATATCTATTTTTACATTAACAGCCCCGGCGGTTCCGTAACCGCCGGTATGGCGATCTATGACACAATGAAATTTATTCGTTGTGACGTTTCCACCATTTGTATCGGCCTTGCCGCAAGCATGGGCGCATTTTTGCTCTCCGCAGGCACTAAGGGTAAGAGAATTGCCCTGCCTCACAGTGAGATCATGATTCATCAGCCCAGCGGCGGAGCAAGAGGCCAGGCAAGTGATATCAAGATCCAGGCTGATCTGATCCTGCGCACGCGTAAAACGCTTAACGAGCTTCTTGCAGAGCATACGGGCCAGACTGTCAAGCAAATTGAAAAGGACACGGAAAGAGATCATTTCATGACCGCACAGGAAGCACTTGCCTATGGTATTGTTGACCAGGTTAAGTCGCATCGCGGCGAGATCAAGTGAGGTAGCTTGCATGGCGAATACCAATAACGGCTCCCGCAGAGGCGGAAACGGGGATGCTCCCTTTTGCTCCTTTTGCGGCAGACATGAAAGCCAGGTCAATTTCCTGATCTCTGCTCCCACGGGTGCGTATATCTGCGATTTTTGCGCGGAGGCTTGCAGCGAATACGTGGAAGCGGCAGCAAAGCCCACGATTGATCTTGGAAAGCTCTCCATGGCGACACTTCCCAAGCCTATGGACATCAAGCGCGCACTTGATGAATACGTCATCGGTCAGGATGAAGCAAAGATTGCCTTGTCCGTGTCCGTATACAATCATTACAAGCGTGTACTGTCCAAGAATGAAAAGCCTAAGGGGCGCAAGAAAAAGAGCCAGCAGGATGACCGGGATGCAGTAGAACTTCAAAAGAGTAACGTTCTTCTGATCGGACCTACAGGTGTTGGCAAGACGTACCTTGCGCAAACCTTGGCAAAGACCCTGCAGGTTCCCTTTGCTATCGCTGATGCGACGACCTTAACGGAGGCAGGATACGTTGGTGAGGATGTTGAAAACATTCTTCTGCGGCTGATCCAGGCTGCCGATTACGACGTGGATCTTGCCGAGCACGGTATTATTTATATTGATGAGATCGACAAGATTTCACGTAAGAGCGAAAACAGATCCATTACCCGTGACGTTTCCGGTGAAGGCGTGCAGCAGGCGTTGCTTAAGATTTTGGAAGGCACTGTTGCAAATGTTCCTCCCCAGGGTGGGCGTAAGCATCCCAATCAGGAGTTCATTAAGATCAATACAGAAAATATTCTGTTTATTTGCGGTGGTGCATTTGACGGTCTTGAAGGTATTATCGGCAAAAGACAAGGCAATCAAGCAATCGGATTTTGCGCAGATATTCAAAAGAAGACTGAGCGTCGGGACAGTGGCATTTACCGCGACGTCACTCCGCACGACATCGTCAAGTACGGTTTGATTCCTGAATTGATTGGTAGACTTCCCGTTATCGTTTCCTTGAGCGACCTTGATAAAGAGGCGCTGCTTCGTATCATCAAGGAGCCTAAATCTGCATTGCTCAAGCAGTATATCAAGCTGTTTGATATGGATAACGTAAAGCTGACCTTGACAGATGATGCATTGGAGGCAGTTGCAGAGCTCGCCATCAAGCGCAACACGGGCGCGCGCGGTCTTCGATCCATTATGGAGAATATCATGATGCAAAGCATGTATGAGATCCCTTCTCGTGATGATGTAGCTGAGGTGATCATTCATCGCAATTGCGTTGAGTCCGGGGCTTTACCGGAGATTGTCAAAAAAAAAGAGCAGTTGCAATATCCCGCTGATCTTTTGACAGATGGTCAGAAGTGACAATGCCATAAAGCCAATCTAAAATAATTCTAAAAATTGAACCGCACCGAAATCGGTGCGGTTCTCTTTTGGTTTATGAGCAACCGCAGTTCCCTGCGCGGTCACCCTTGATTTCACCGCAATAAGCGGGAGGACAAAATTCAGCAGACGGAAAAGGCATATGACGGAATACGCTGCAAGGATCGGATGCATCACTGGTAATGCACTCCTTATCGGGCACACAATACTCGGTTGCTTGAATGAGATACTGAGCGGGTCTGACAAGACGAATAACCGAGAACAGTCCGAACGAAACTGCAAGATATCTGCGATAGTCGTCATCTTTGCCAAGCACTTGCTCAAGCTCGGCACAAACACCATTGGGAATATCGCAAGAACAGCAGCAACAGCAATTGCACTCTTGAATGTGCTCTACGACCTTAACGCCAAGGACGATGGGGTCTACGACCTCGATAATTGCTTCAGGAACACTTCTCTCACCGCAAACAGGTACAGGACGTGCACAAAAGTCAGCGGAGCATTTACCGGATTTGAAGATATTGACGTTGCTTTCACTGCCAAACAGTACAACGTTCTTTTCCAGTACGGCAATGCCTTGGAATTCTTGCGCTCTGCCGTTGATGCAAGCTTCAAGATCCAGCTTGATATAAAATCGAATGGTAATGGTGTAAAAGCCGTGATTAAACTGTACAGGTTCAACATTGATATTTGTCCAGCCGATTTCCGCGCACTTTACGCGCACGTTACTGGTGTGCTCAATGATCTCCTGACCAAAATCAGTCAAATAAACGCGAACGTTTTCGAAGCAATCACGATCCCTGCAAGAGTCCAGAATTTTGTTGGTTTCAATACAAACGGTTTCCTTGGAGTGACAGGAATTGCTTGCAAATCTGTTATCAGACATAGTAATACCTCCGTAGTTTAGAAGCAAAAATGCCTCTTCACTTACATGGTATGCAAAAGTGACCGAATTTGACATTGCAAAACACAAATTGTCCCTCTACGACAAAAAAAGAAACCGACAATACGTCGGTTTCTTTTACTTAATCAGCTTTGGGCATTTTTTCGTCCAGCTTGATTATGATGTAAAGTGAAATTGCATAACAAATACATGCCATGACGGTATAGAACCCTAATTCAAGAATTTGGAAACCAAGATATTCCCAGAAGTTGAGCTTGATCAGGTTCATAACAGCGTAGTATGCGTATTGTATGAAAAATATCACCCAGTAAGCAAAAGCTGCAGCTGCAACTGCAATATGCATCGGATTTTTGAATCCGATAATTCCCGTAAGCGGAAATGCGATGCTGCGTTTTTCCTTAATCTCATCGCCGAGAATTTTGGCTTTGCGGTTCTCTTCCAGTCGAGCCGCCTCTCGCTTGGCTACGACTTTGGCGCAAATAAGACCGACAACAAATATTCTTACGCAGTCAATTAAAATATAGAGGAGCAGGCTTTCAATCACCATATACAGCCACTCACCCATATTTTGAGGCATTGTGCCGGGATAAATGATCCAGCCAATGAATAATACTGCAACGTAATGAAACGTAGTAACAGCAAAAAAGGCAGCGAATACGGTTTTCATGGGCTTTATTCCCAATAAGTATATGCCATATATTACAACGGCAGATGCAATTGCAAAAGCAAAGGCGTCCGCAATCGCAATGATCGCATCCAAGGCAATTACCCAAAAGCCATCTTGAAACAGCGTATCACTATTTAGCACTCTTGCTCCGGTGGACATTCCGATCAGCAGCAGCATAAGCCCCCCGTAGCCGATCAGCATCAGTTTCAGTAAATTATTTTTATATTGAAGCATAAACCATTTCCCTTTCGATGATCTTTCATAAGTATATCACAAAGGAAGTGAAAATACTACACTTAATTGTAAACATTTTCATTCACGTGCTTAAATCGCAGCAGGAAAGCATAAGATGTTTCATAACTTAACGGAGGCAGATATGTATTTAGAATGTGGCACAGGAAATAAAAGTATAATGATTTACAATTCGGACAAGCGGTTTGACGTTGACGTTTTGTTTGCCCGCATTGTGAATGCATACCGAGTAATGCAGGCACACAGATACCGGGAGATCGTGACAGGGCATCTGAATTGTAAGCTGATCTTTTCAAGTGAAGAGCCGCGCTTATCTTCTTTGCAGGTCTTTATATCCTCTCGTCCTTATGGAATCTACCTGAAGGATAAAGCGTATCATAAGCAGCTTGCAAGAGCTATTGCTGCTGTAACGGGACTTGAAATTCATATAACCGGCACAATAACAGCAGATATTGAAATTGGTATTGGAAAGCCCGTCGCAGAAACGCAGGCGTATCTGGTGCTGAAGGACGCGATATCAGAACTCTCCTCGTTTTTGTGATAACGCAATAATTGATACTTTGGACTAAAGTAAAACTGTAAAAAGCACCGAGGACATGCATTGCATGTCCTCGGTGCTTTTCTGGTGGAGACGAGGGGGCTCGAACCCATGACCTCACGGATGTGAACCGTGCGCTCTGACCAACTGAGCTACGCCTCCGAACGCATGGTATTATATCATAAATACCAGCGAATTGCAACCCCTTTTTGAAAATTTCTTGAAATTATTTATTCGAGAAAAGCTCAGGATTGTACCTGTAAATGTCCTGATTGTCAATATCGACGTCGGGGATGATAATGGGCAAAATTCCCGTACTGGATGAAATAGTGGAAACGGCAGCTCTTGCAAACGGATACAGCTGCTTAAAGGATTCCTTGTGCAGCAGCTCTTTGTCCTGCTCCGCCACGATTTCAAAAATACCCACCATAGTCATATCGACCATCAGAGTATCCGGGCTTTCCTTGTCGCTGACCGAAACCTTCATCTCAGCTCGGCAGGTATTATTGTTACCGAACTTTACCTGATAGGTATATTTCGTCTCCAGCTTGGCCTTTCCGTTTGCAGCGGCATGATTTTGAAACTGAATGTCTGTGATTCTGTAAGTCTTCAGTACAAGTGCTTTCATCATAATCTCCTTTTATGATGAAAAAAGAGGCATGCGCCTCTTTTTTCATCAAAACGTATTGTTGTGTATTACAGATACTTCTTGATAGTATCGGAAGCCTCCTCCACAGGGAGAGAGGAAGTCATCACAACGTTGACGTTCATCTTGGAGCAAAGCTCGTCAACAGCAAGAACCAGCTTCTCAAATGCAGCAACGTCTTCGTTGCAGATCTTGAGAGCGGAGTCCACGAACAAATCGGAAACGTCGTGGTTGCTTGCAAGAATACCTGCGATGAAGCCATACAGAGCTTCAGCATCGAATACCAGGTATTCGTTAGTGTTGATCAGTCTTGCCTGATACTTAACGTCGTATCTCAGCTTAACGCCCTTTTCAATGCAAACAACGTCGCCCTGGGTCTTGGAAAGTGCGTCGTTAACCATTTCAATCAAAGTCTTAGTTTTTCCGGTGCCTTTAACACCAATCAGCAATTTCAGCATATGTTTAGTCCTCCATGGAATGCTTTTCTATATTATACAGTATTTTTTTGAATTTTACAAGACCTTTTTGAAAAATTATCCTAATCTTGCTTCAAGTTTTTGCTTCATTTCTTCGTAACCGGGCTTGCCAAGCAGCGCGAACATGTTTTTCTTGTACGCCTCAACACCGGGCTGGTCAAACGGATTGACACCGAGCATGTATCCGGAGATTGCACAAGCCAATTCGAAGAAGTAGATCATGTATCCAAGAGAGTGTGCGCTGCGATCCTTGATTTCAAGCAGAACGTTAGGAACACCACCGTCTACGTGTGCAAGCAGCGTTCCCTGCATTGCGGTCTTCTTGACAACGTTGAGATCCACGCCGGACAGGAAGTTCAGGCCGTCCACGTTCGCAGGGTCATGAGGAATATCAAAGGTAACGTCGC
>JAGBXH010000246.1 GCA_017629395.1 Clostridia bacterium
AAGCGGCTTTTGCGTCGTCGCGCCGAGACTCCAGTCCTCTTACCCGCACCCGAAGGAGCAGTCAGGCAAAAGTAGCGCGGGTATATAGCAAGAGGACTTGAAGGGGAGCGGGAATGAATGACATGCCGGTGGCATGTCAGAACCGCGACTGACCGAGGCGCGTAGCAAAAGACCGCATCAAAAAGCGGCTTTTGCGTCGTCGCGCCGAGACTCAAGTCCTCTTACCCGCACCAAAACAAAAACCTCGTAAGCAATGCTCTGAAGCGTTGATTACGAGGTTTCATTCATTTAAGCTTTTCTTTTCTTGATCAATTTCTTGATCAAAACAATCGCGTAATGTACAGCAAGTCCAACCGAAATAGCAACCACCAGGTCAAACACAACGGTAAGAACAAGAGTAAGCACCAGTACAAGCGTTTCGTAAATGGGGGCTTTTTTGCAGATATCTACAAAATGACGCCACTCGCTCATGTTGTATGCGACCATAAAGAGCACCGCCGCAATGACGGGCATGGGAATAAAGGAAGCATAAGGCATAAATACAACCAAAACAAGGAGCAACACAACGCCGTGCACAATGCCTGAAATCGGTGAGCGACCGCCATTCTTGACGTTCGCTGCTGTTCTTGCGATAGCACCCGTTGCGGGAATTCCTCCAAACAGAGCGGAACAAATATTTCCCGCACCCTGCGCAATCAGCTCGGTGTTGGAGTTGTGTGTGTCGGAAATCATTTTGTCCGATACAACGCAGGAGAGCAGAGATTCAATTGCGGCAAGAATTGCAATGGTAAACGCGCTTGGGATCAGAGAAACGACCTTATCCATGCTGAATGCAGGAAGGGTAAAGCGGGGGAGAGAGGAGCTGATCTGATACAAGTCCCCGATGGTATTGACGTTGAGCTTGGTCAGGGCAACGACCACGGTGATCACAAGAACAGCAATCAGCGAGCCGGGGATCTTCTTGCTGATTTTGGGCCATACGATCAAAATGGCAAGTGCAACGACACCCGTAAGCAACGCCAAGGGATTCATTGTGGTGATCGATTCTGCGATCGCAATGATCTTTTCGGGTGCTTCAATGGCGTTCGTGCCGGGCGCAAACGTCACACCGAGAAAGTCCTTGATCTGACCGATGACAATGGTGATGGCAATACCTGATGTGAAACCGACGGTAATGGTCTCGGGGATGTACTTGATCAGCGTACCGAGGCGCAAAAGTCCCATGAGTATCAGCATCAAGCCTGCCATGAGGGTGGCAATGGCAAGACCGTCGATGCCGTGCTGCGCGACGATGCCTGCAACAATGGTTGCAAATGCTGCCGTGGGGCCGGAAATGTTAACGCGGCTGCCGCCAAGCAGGGCGATCACAATACCTGCAATAATTGCTGTGTAGAGTCCCTTTTCGGGAGATACGCCGGAAGCAATCGCAAGTGCAATAGAAAGGGGGAGGGCAATGATAGCAACAATGATGCCGGCTGTGACATCACAAGCAAATTGCTTTTTGGAATAATCGTGAAACGTGTCAAAAAGCTTAGGTCTGAAGGTCTTCAAAACAGTTATTCATCTCCTTGTCAAAATCCGGCGTTTATTTTACTACTATGTACTGCAAAAGTCAATGGGTTTTTGAAAAAAACAGGAAAATATTTGAAGGAATTGGCGCAATACCGAGCGGATCGGCGCAAGGCGATTGCGGCGGTAACGATATAATCTTAATATCTTAATTTTACGCCAAATTGCAACAAAATTCCCGTATTTCTGCTATAATAAATTCATATAATAATTTCGAGGTAAGATATGCTTTCTGTAATAAAAGAATTTTGTGGCATAGGCGGATATACGCGAGAGGCTGCCGGTGCGTACTCTTGGCAGCATCTGACGTTTGTATCCACTTGCGTTGTCATTATGTTCGTATTGGGAATTTTCATTGGATTGCATTTCAAAAAGCATCCCGAAAAGAACAAAAATCTGCCGCTGATTTGGGCGGCGTTGCTGATCGACGGCTTTGAGATCGGCAAGATCATCATCTGCTGCATTCGCGCAGAGATGGGGGACGAGCATTGGTATGACTCGCTGCTGCTTGATCTGCCGCTGTTTTTGTGCAGCATTCAGTTGATCACCCTGCCTTTGGCAGCGTTTACAAAGGGCAGACTCAAGGAAGCGGCACTCGACTTTGTCCTGATCTTCGGCTTGCTCGGAGCTCTTGCAGGCACGTTCGGTGCAGCACAGAATTTCGGTTCTTATCCCTTGATCTGCATTGACAACGTCGCTTCTGTCATCACGCATTGCATCTCGGGCTTTGGTGCGCTTTATATCGGCTGCTCGGGTATGGCAAGCCTTCGCAAGCGCAACATCGGCATTACTTACGGAATTCTCGGCTTCTTCTGTATTGCAGCCTATGCCGTCAATCGCATCATTGATTACAACTATATGTTCTTGATGCGTGGCGACGGTACCCCCTACGACATCCTGTTTAATCTGGTGGGCGGCAATCAGATCCTGTATCTTTTGGGAGTAATCGGACTGTTCCTTGTGTACATATTCGCATTTTATATGGTACACTTCCTTATCAAAAGAACAAAAAAATCAGATACCGTGATCGCACAGAGTATCTGATCCATGGAAAAGACAATAAGAAAAAGGCTGAGCCAATGGATTTGGCTCAGTCTTTTTTTACCATATCTGAAGCACCTTTTGCGCCAGCGTTACCATCAGCGGCAGCGTGCCAAGGCAAAGCAGGCTGGAAACGCCAACGGTTTGAGAGGCGTATCCGGGAGATATGTCGTAGGTTTCCGAAAACATTGTAATAATGGATGCCGTGGGCAGAGCGGTGACGGCAGTAGAGAACATGACGATATCGTCCGAAAAGCCGAGAAGCTTGCAAACAACGAACACGATCGCGGGGATCAGGATGAGCTTACACAGCGAGAACACGTAGATCTTTCCCGAGCAAAACAGCTGCTTGGGGGTTCTTGTTGCAAGCAGCGCACCTGTGATGAGCACCGAGATCGGCAGGCATAGGGAAGCAAGCTTGGCAAACAGCATCAAAAACGCGTCGTCCACGACCGTGTCGATCAGGGGATTACCGAGCGCGGGGTTGCGCAGAAGGTATAGCACGACACCGATCGCACACGGGATCGAGCCGAAATTGACCAACGCTTTCTTGGGCGTCATGCGGATATCGTCGCGCTTGCGTCCCAAAATCATCAAGCCCCAAATGTACATGAAAATATTGAAGCTGATCAGATAGAACGCGCCGTAAAACTTTCCGATATCACCAAAGATCGCGCCAAGGATCGGCAGACCGATAAATCCACAGTTCGTAAAGATTAGCGAAAACTCGGTGATCTTTCTCTCGTTGAGGTCTTTATAGGGTATGCAAAGAGGGAAGGCGAGCAAAGACATCAGCAAATGTAAAAAGAAGCCGACGGCAAGGATCAAAAGCCCTCTGCTCAGGTTTTCGTTTGTGTACTGCACGTTGACGAGTGCATCAATGATCATCATAGGCTGACCGACCTTGATGATCAGCGTGGAAAGCCGCTTTGAGGCTACGTCGTCGATCCAACCGATCCTGCGGCAGAAAAATCCTGCTGCAAGCATCAGAAACATGACGATGATGACGACAAGCAGAGAAGTAAAATCGTACGTCATAGCTCAATCCTTCAAGCTGTCCAGCTTGCTTTTAATCTGCTGCATGTCTGCAAGCATTTCTTCCTTGCGGCGGGGATCGCGCAAGAGTGCAGCAGGGTGATATACGGCAGTCATGACGTAGCTGCCCTTTTCAAACCAGGTGCCGTGCTCCTTGGAGATCTTGAAATCGGGCTTGATCAGACGCATAGCGGCGATTCTCCCAAGACATACAATGATCTTTGGCTTGATCAAGCGTACCTGCTCGCGCAGATAGTCAATGCAGGCATCCTCCTCTGCGGGAAGAGGGTCGCGGTTCTTGGGGGGACGGCATTTGAGAATATTTGCAATGTAAACGTCCTCGCGGTTGATGTCAACTGCATACAGATATTTATCAAGAAGCTGACCGGCTCTGCCCACAAAGGGTGTGCCGGAAAGGTCCTCTTGTTCACCGGGAGCTTCGCCTACAAACAGAATGTCTGCGTTGCGATTTCCCGTGCCGAATACGCAATTTGTGCGCGTTTTTGCAAGCTCACAGCCTTGGCAGCTGCTGCATGCGCTGTAAAGTTCATCCCAGGTCAATGGTAGCACCTCGCTTTCATGCTACCATTATAACAAATCGTTTTATCTTTTTCAAGGGGTTATGCGAAATTATAGCTGCATAAACGTTTGGATTGCGCTGTCCTTACACAGCTGTGTGGCGTATTCGCCAAGATACGCCTGCATGGTGTGAGCGTTTTCCTTGGAGCCGTATTCACCGAGAAAGCCATATTCGTCAGGCAAATAAAAGGTGGGCACGGAGAGATCATAGAGCACAAGATAGTAGGTGTGAGAACGATCCACCCACGCGTCGCTTTTTTGGTAAAAGCCTGCGCTGTACAGTCTTTTGCATACCGATATTAAGTGCGTGAGCTTGGAAAACGAATAAATGCACGTCTTGGAGGACGACTTGTCCTTTGCGCGCAATGCTCTCTCTTTCGCAGGAGCGAGAGCGGCGGGGAGTGCATGCAAGGCGTCCTCCTCGCCCGGATCCTGCTTGGATATAAACAGCTCACAGCCGCCGTCTACGCAAGGATACATCTGTACGTAAAGCCGTCCGAGATCGCAATCAAAGCCCGTTTGCGCCTTGGCATCGGCCAACAGTCTGCGCAGCACGTGCCTGACGTGTTGATCGGCAACGCTGATGTGATCGGTATGAAGATCGTAATGCGTCATGTCCGAGGCGGTCAGCATAATTTTCAGCTTGGTATCGCTGATTTTGATCAGATCCATATATGTATTTCCTTTCAATAGTCTGCTATGCTATCATTATAATCCGTCCGTGGAGATTTGTGTACCCCTAAAATTATGGTAATTTGCATTGACGGGCAGCAGGGATTGTGCTATAATAGGATAAAAAGCTGCAAGGAGGTGAGGGCATGCGGTATAACGAACAGACGGGTGGCGTGGAGATTGAGCTTCGTGAGCTCTGTGCGCTTGCATTCGGCAGAGGAAATTATAAGGAAGAGAGCGACGCTGAGCAGGATGTGACTGTTTTGGATGCCAAGGACGGATCCTATTATCGTGACGTCTGTTTGCAGCATACCTGCCGCTATGCAGGTGTTTTGATCAAGGTCATGGGAACGGCGCAGGGAATTGAAACCGGTCAGATGACAATGACGCTTGATTATACGGTTCGTGCAGCACGCATTCCCGAGCCGGATGAAATCTTCACCGTGCCAGTAAGGCAGCGCTGCCTTGCCTATATGCTCGCCTTTGCCAAGGGGCTGGATGCAGTCAACGTGCGCAGGCTGACCGTAACCTCCAAAGGGGAGTGCGCAAGCACGGTTGTGCCGTTTGGCGTACAAGCCTTATCCGATGAATATGCAAGCATTCTTTCTCGCGCATTGCCTTATATCGAAAGCTGTGTGGAGCAGTGCTGCAAGGTAAAGCCGCGCGCAGCCGAGCTTGCTTTTCCGTATCCCGAGGTGCGAGCGGGGCAGGAGGAATTTATGCGGGAATGCTTCCGCGACATCATGCACCAAAAGCGTTTGTTTATCCAAGCACCCACGGGTATAGGCAAGACCATCTCTACCTTGTACCCGGCGGTGCGTGCCATGGGTAAGGGGAAATGTGATAAGGTATTTTACCTGACGGCAAAGGCGAGCACGCGCCGTGAGGCGTTTTCTGCTGCAAAAAGACTGTTTGATGCCGGTGCGCCCTTGCGTACCATCGTGCTCTCTGCAAAGGAGCAAATGTGTCCGGTTGAGGGGTGCAACTATCGCACCTGCAAGCACAATTGCCCGCGTAGCCTGTCGCATACCAAGATCATGCAAGCCATCGGGGAGCTGCTGACCCATCAAAACGGCTATTCCTCTGCGCTGATCAAGCGCGTTGCGGAAAAGTACGGCGTGTGTCCGTATGAGCTATCCTTGGATCTGTCGGAGTTTTGCAGCATTGTGATCTGTGATTACAATTACGTGTACAATCCTGCTGTCAAGCTGCGTCGGTATTTCGTGGAAAATAATGCAAAATACGTACTTCTTGTCGACGAGGCGCATAACCTTACAGATAGAGCCAGGGATATGTTTTCCTGCGAGCTGCGAAGCACCGACTTTGACCTGCTGCTTGCTCAAATTCCTCAAAGCGAGCCGTTGCATGCCAAGATTCGGGATGCATATTCCGTTTTTCGTATTGCCAAGCGTTACTGTCGCGACACCATACAAAAGGACGAAAACGGAGAGGCTCACGGCTATTATTTTTCTAAAGAACCCATCGACGACATCAATGTTACGCTTGCAACGCTGGGCAGCACGATCGAGAAATGGCTGAAAATACACACCTATGACGCACTTTACGACGCAATTGAGGCGGTTTACGGCAGCCTGCGGGCGTATAACGCCACAGCCGAATTATATGATAAGGGCTTTGTGACCTATCTGACCGTGCGGGGCAGCGAGGTTACGTTAAAGCAGCTGTGTCTTGATCCCAGCCGTCAGCTTGAGGCTTGTAACGAGCGCGCAGAGGCTGTGATCATGTTCTCTGCAACGCTGACGCCTCCCGCTTATTTTGCACAAACGCTCGGAGGCGGAAGGCATGCGGTATCGGTCAATTTTCCGTCCCCGTTTCCGCGCGATAATTTGCTTGTAGCGGTCGCGGATGGAATCAGCACAAGGTTTGAGGACAGAGATAAATCTGTCAAAAAAACGGCGTCCTATATCGCAGCCTCGGTATGCGGTAAGGTAGGGAATTACATGGTGTACTTCCCGTCCTATTCCTATATGGAAAAGGTCGCAAAGGCATTTTGTGCAAGGTATCCCGACGTGCCGGTGCTCATGCAAAGGCGCGATATGACGCAGGAGCAAAAGGAGCAATTTCTGGATGCCTTTGTGGCGGATAATCCCGGTATGCTGATCGGCTTTTGCGTGCTGGGCGGCTCGTTTTCCGAGGGGGTTGACTTGCCGGGCGGCAGGCTGATCGGCAGCATCATTGTGGGAGTGGGCATTCCCGGACTTTCGGATGAGCGCAATATCATCCGCGATTACTATGCGGATCAGAACGGCATGGGCTATGAATACGCCTACGTATATCCCGGAATGAATCACGTGCTGCAGGCTGCGGGACGAGTCATCCGTACCGATACCGATCGCGGTATTGTTGTGCTGCTTGACCAAAGATATGCCGAGCCGCGGTATACCGAGCTGTTCCCACCGCATTGGGAGGATGTCAAAATTGCAAGCGATGCGCAATCTCTTGCAAAAACGATCGCAGATTTTTGGAAAAACAAGTGATATTTCAAAAAAAGTGCAATATTTATTGAAAAATATTCAAAATAGGTATTGCAAAACACAAAACATCGTGGTATAATGTGAGAGTTGATTTGTCATTTAGGAGTTTGTAAGATGCATTATACAGATATGAGCAAGCAGCAGCTGCTTGCACAGCTTGAATCCTTGCAAAAGGAGTATCAGAATATTCTTGACCAAAAGCTTGCGCTCGACTTATCCCGCGGTAAGCCCAGTGCCGAGCAGCTGGATATGATAGATGGATTGCTTACCTGCATTGACCGTGAGCATTGCTTCTCGGACAGCGGATTTGATTGCCGTAATTACGGTATGCTGGACGGTGTTCCCGAGGCTAAGAAGCTGTTTGGCGATCTGTTGGGAATTCCCGCAGAAAATATTTTCGTAGCCGGAAACTCGTCCCTGACCCTGATGTACGATACTGTCAGCCGTTGCATGCTGTACGGTACGGCTACAGAGGGAACCAAGCCCTGGTGCAAGCTGGACAAGATCAAGTTCTTGTGCCCCTCGCCTGGCTATGACCGTCATTTTCTGATCTGTGAATCCCTCGGGATTGAAATGATCACGATTCCCATGTCCCAAACCGGTCCCGATATGGATATGATCGAGGAGCTGGTTGCAAATGATGCCTCTATTAAGGGTATTTGGTGCAACCCCAAGTATTCCAATCCTGATGGATACATCTATTCGGACGAAACCGTGGAACGACTGGCGAGCATGAAGACCGCCGCGCCCGATTTCCGTATTTTCTGGGATAACGCTTACGTTGTGCACGCATTGTACGGTCAGCACGACGATCTTGCGGACATTTTCTCGCTTTGCGAAAAGCACGGAAACCCCGATAGAGTTTTCTATTTCGCCTCCACGTCAAAAATCACGTATCCCGGCGCAGGCGTTGCAGTTATGGCAATGTCGAAAAATAATCTTGATCACGCAAAGAGTATTCTGACCGTGCAGACCATCAGCTATAACAAGATCAATCAGCTGCGTCACGTCAGATACTTCGGCAGTGCGCAGAATATTGAAGCCATCATGCAAAAGCAGGCGGAGATCCTGCGTCCCAGATTTGCGATCGTGAAGAACACGCTTGAGCGTGATCTCGGTGATAAGGGAATTGCCCGCTGGACAGATCCCAAGGGCGGCTACTTTGTCAGCCTTTACGTCATGCACGGTACGGCAAAGAGGGCGTACGCACTTGCAAAGGACGCGGGCGTGGTGCTGACCAAGGTTGGTGCTACCTATCCTTACGGCATTGACCCCGATGATTCCAATATCCGCATCGCACCCACGTATCCCTCTAAGGAAGACCTGACGAGTGCCATGAACGTGCTGACCGTTTGCGTCCGCATGGCGGCACTTGAAAAGCTGCTTGCAGAATAAAGATCACCTACCGCAGAAATCGTATTTCGGTTTCTGCGGTCTTTTTCTTGACAGAAGCAGAAGAATTATGTATAATGAAGGTAGACAATACCGACGAGAGGGGGACCGTCATATGGGAGCAAAGGTGACACAAGCACAGAAAAATCCATATCCTAACAGTGATACCAACAAGCGGTATTATACGTATGATTACTTCCTCAAGCACACCTTTGGCGGCAAGGTGGCAAAGCTGCCGCTGGACGCAGGCTTTACCTGCCCGAATATTGACGGTACCTGCGCGCACGGGGGCTGCATATACTGCTCAGACAAGGGCAGCGGTGATTTTGCGCCGCAACCGCAGATTCCGATCGGCGAGCAGCTGGAAATGTCACGTGCACTTAT
>JAGBXH010000031.1 GCA_017629395.1 Clostridia bacterium
GTTGGCTTCGCCCGAGGTCAGGTATTCGTCCTGCAGAATGTACCAAGGGCCTACCTGAATGCGGCCTGCGCGCACCAGTGCCAAGAGGCGATCGCGCATCTGCGGACGGATCTCCAGGTAATCCTCGATGACGATATATTGACCGTCCATATGGTAATAGGTGTAGTCCTCGTTTTGCTCCATGACCTCGATCAGGCGATCAAACAGCTCAATCAAGCGCACGCGGTGCTTTTCAAAGGGGAGATACCACTCTCTGTCCCAGTGGGAGTGGGGAATGACGTGTAACGTTTTTTTCATGGGTTTATGCTCCTTTGACGATAATGATTATGTGCATTGCAGCATGCATTTTATATATTGCAAGTGAAAAATCCGATTGCGGCAAGCCGGCTGCTATTTGGCAAATCTGCCTGCGCTGCCGGTGCATTACGCCTCGCCCGAGGGCGGGGTAACATCCATCTCGTAGCCGGTCGGCAGACCCATGACGGGGTAGCCGTCCTCGGTAAAGTCGACCTTTTGAATATTGAAAAAGCGGGATGCGGGGGTGACGTGCTCGTTGTGCTCCTTCATGCCGTGGTACGCGCACCAGACCTCTGTGCCGTCGGGCGAGGTAAAGAAGGATGCGTGCCCCGGACCGTACAAGCCGTTGCCGTGCACGAGCAGCGGCTGTGGATGCTTTTTCCAGTTAGCGGCATCGCAAAGAGAGCCGCCCGTGTGCTCCAGCACGCCAAGGCAATAATCGTCCGACCAGCAGCCGTTTGCCGAATAGATGATAAAGAGGCGACCGTTTTTCTCCAAGAAGAATGCGCCCTCCACGATGGCGGCACCGCCCACGTAAGGCTTGACCAACTCCCAATCCAGCTCGGCACGGGCGATAGTTGTGTAGTTTTTGCCAAAGGTATAGGGATTTTCAAGGTCGCAAATGTCCAGTACCTGCCCGTAAACGGGGTCGACGCGCGAGCAGCAGAGATATTGCACGCCGTCCGGCGCGGTATATACGGTGGGGTCTATCGAAAAAATGTCGGGGGAGGGCATACCGCAAAAGTGCCATTTTCCAAGGAAGGGATCGTCTGCAGGTCCTTGCATGATGAAAAGACGCTTCTGGCTGGGCTCGGGCTTGTGTCTGCCGCTGGTGTAAACGTACCAAAAGCCGTCAGAGCCGCGGTGCATCTCGGGTGCCCAGATGTCGCCCCAAATACCGTCGCGCTCCCCGTTCGGGGTGTAAATGACACGGCTGTCGCCGTCCGTGACGATACAGCCCGCATGGCGGCTGCGGAACAATTCAAGCCTGTTTCCTCTTGTAAAGAGCGCGTAGTAATAGCCCGTGACGGGATCGTAGGTCATAAAAGGATCGGGAGCATCATAAGGAGAGACGGGATTTCTGAACGTTTGCATATTTTACCTCTTTCCTGCTATTGTGAAGCTGTTTTCATTATAACACAAACTTGAGAATATTGCAAGCGTTTCGCATCCAAATCACGCCGAAAGCGTGTCCGTTTGCGCTTTGCGCAACATCATTTACGGCGAAGCCGTAACATCATTGCGAAGCACATCATTTGCACGAAGCGCAACATCGTTGAAAAAGCCATTCGCGTAATTTACGCGAATGGCTTTTTTCATTCACCATACGACATCAGCTGCAGATTTTTGATCTCCATGGTGTGATCAAACGTCGCAATGGTTTCCCAACCTACGGTCATGCCGCCAATATACAGCTCGGAAAGCGACTCCGCCTTGAAATAGCCGTCCTTGGAGCCTGCCTTCAGCATGTTTTCCAGATAGGGCACAAGATCGATCTCCACGTGCACCCACTCGCCGCTTGTGTCGGGCGTTTTGCTTTGATACAGCGTGCGACCGCTGTTTCGGTATACGTATTTAGAGCCGATCGCATAGATCATCGCGCCCGAAGCGTCAGCTTTGCCGCCGTCGTATCCGATATAATGATTGGTCTTGTCCTGGCGGTTGTCGAAAAGCTGTAAGCCAAACCAGCAAAAATCATTGGTTTCGGTGCCTTTTACGTAGAAATACATCAAAAACTGCGCCGCGCGCACCCAGTCGCCGTCAATCGGGGTCTCTTCAAACTCGGTCAGGCGGATATCGAAGGACAGCACCAAGCGATCCGCATCGCACGCAAGATACGGTACCGCGTCCGCATCCAAGGACTTTTTGAAATTATCCTGCTCGATCAGCAAATGCGGCCAGTAATCGCCCGATACCGCAGGCTTGCCTTGGTAGTAAAGGCTTGTGTCCAGCTCAAAGGTCATCTTGTTTTCGGCGGGGTCGTATGCAAAGGCTCTGCCCGTGCCGTCGGTGATGGTGGTCACGTCACTTTGTACACGGTTTGCCACAAGGCAAGGACCCGAATCCCACTGCGCAAGACGCCAGACGGGATTCTGTGCCGAGCCGCCGTAAAAATCGTGCGTGTCCAGAACGCTGAATTTGTCGCCGTTTGCGTGATCCTTTTGGGAGATCAGCTGCATGCCGCCTTTGAAATCAAGATCGGGAATAATCTGCATAGCGTTATCCTCCTCGGGGGTGGTCTGTGCCGGCTCGGTCGTGTCGGCTGCGGTAGTCGCCTCGGTTGTTTCGGGTGCGTCTGTAGGTGTTTCGGCAGGCGTGTCCGCGGTGCAGGCTGCCAAGGTGGGCAGGCAGAGGGCTGCGATCAAAAGAAACAAATGCCATTTGAGGTGCTTCATGAGGTGCCCCTTTCTAAAAATACTCAATTTGAGTATGCTTGATATATGCAAGAAATCACCAAGTCCTGTCTTTACGCAATTCATTCCACTCGTATTGGACCGATGCGTACGTGATCTCTATCCAACAGTCCTTGAAATACGGCTTTTTATTCACGCGCAAATTGCACCTCCATACGGCGTTGTGCTCGCCTTGATTGTATCGGTACAAAAA
>JAGBXH010000247.1 GCA_017629395.1 Clostridia bacterium
ACCCTGCGCGACGTCACGCTTGACGAGTTTGTCAGCATGGATTATGTCAGCGCAAACTTCAAAAACTACACGGGAGGGTGTAGCAACTATGAAAACGATTGATAAAAAGTTGCTGATTGTGCGCGCCGTTACGTGCGTGCTGCTGTTGTTCTCCTGCTTTTACATGTATGATTTTTATAAGTGCCTGTCGGGCTTTATTGCAAACGGCTTCCGCGAGCCGCTGGTCATGCTTCCCATGATCCTTGCGTTCCTTTTGCCCGTTGTGTGCTTTTTGGTATTTTTCTATGATTTTTACGTGCGCGCCATGCATCCCGTGGTCAAAGCCATCTATTCGGTGCTTGTTGCACTCTACGCCGTTGCAGATCTCGTGCTGATTTTTGGCAACATCGACCTTTACGCAAGCAATAACGCACTTGGCGTATATGACGCGCTGCCCAGCATCGTGCTGCATTTTCCTTACGATATGATCATTGTGCTGTCGGCACTTGCGCTGCTGCAGGTCTTCAATCTTGCCGCAGGTAACCGAAAGGGAACTCGCGCGGGCGCGTTTTTGGAGGGGATCAAGCAGCGCGGTACTTTCAAAATCCGCGTGATCGAATACCTTGCGCTGTGCGTGCTTGCAATCGTGGTCTTTGTGTTCACGGGTGCTGCCATCTGCGCTACCTTTACCGCATTTGAGAACGCGTTTTATGATTTCCGCTACGTCTTTTTGCTGATCTGGGTCATGCTCGTTCCCATGGCAAACCTTGCCATGCTTGCGCTCAAGCCCGAAAAATCCGCACAGCAAAAACGCACCAAGCTGACCTTGCTGGGTGCTTGGATCGGCACAAATGTCGTGTTCGGTTTGCTGTTTTTGCTCTTGGAGCTGACATATCCCGATTTCCTTGTACACATCGGCAAGCCCGTGTTCCTGATCGCATTCTCGGTGTCGTTGCCCATTGAGCCGGGCATCATTCTCGGCATCATGGCACTTGGCACGCTGGTTGCCGCGATCCGCATGATTTTGGTTGCCGCAAAGCGTGGCGAAAGGGCATGATATGAGCAACGAAAAGGTATATAATATGGCGTTTGCCAAGGTCTATCCGCTGCTGATCGCCAAGGCGGAGAAAAAGGGAAGAACGCGCGACGAGGTGCTGAGTGTCACCGCATGGCTGACGGGATATACGCACGAGCAGATCGAGTCCGCCCTTGCGAGCGATCTGACATACGGTGATTTCTTCCGCCAAGCTCCTGCGCTCAACCCAAGTCGCACCTTGATCACAGGCACGGTTTGCGGCGTGCGTGTGGAGAATGTCGAAGAGCCCTTGATGCGCGAGATGCGCTATCTTGATAAGCTGGTGGACGAGCTTGCAAAGGGCAAGCCTATGGACAAAATATTGAGAGGTTGATATGAGCAAGTCGAAAATCATCTTGATTACAGGCGCATCACACGTGGGCAAAACCGCGCTGGCGCAAAGACTGCTGGAAAAATACGGCTACCCCTATCTTTCCATCGATCACCTCAAAATGGGGCTGATCCGCAGCGGCAATACCGCCCTTACACCTATGAGTGACGAGTGCGAGTTGACCGCATATCTCTGGCCCATCGTGCGGGAAATGATCAAAACTGCCATCGAAAACGACCAAAATCTGATTGTCGAAGGATGTTATATCCCGTTTGATTGGCAATCTGATTTTGGCGCGGAGTATCTTTCCTGTATCAAATATTACTGCCTTGTCATGAGCGAGCATTACGTCCGCACCCATTTTGACGACATCAAGCGTTACGCAAGCGTCATCGAAACCCGCCTTGACGACAGTGACTGCACCATGCAGGTGGTGCTTGACGATAATGCCGAGATTCTGCGCCTTGCAAAACTACACGGCGTAAATTACGTGCTGATCGACGGTGCGTATGAAATAGACATTGAAAACTTATGAAAAACCCATATCTCCAAAACCTGAACAAAATCGAATTTGTCATCACAAACGCCTGCACGGGCAAGTGCAAGCATTGCTCCGAGGGCGATCATGCGGCGTGCGGAGAGCGTATTGATCCGCAAATCGCGGCAGATGCCGTGCGTCGTGTCGCGGCGGTGTATGACATCAAAACCGTTATGACCTTTGGCGGTGAGCCGCTTTTGTACCCCGACGCGGTGTATGCCATCATGACCGCCGCAAGCGAGCTGCAGATCCCCAAGCGGCGGGTCATTACCAACGGCTATTTTGCCAAGACTCCCGAAAAGATCCGCGCGGTGGCCGAGCATCTTGCCGCGTGCGGCGTCAACGATCTGCTTTTGTCGGTGGATGCCTTTCATCAGGAAACCATACCGCTCTGCCTTGTGAAGCAGTTTGCCGCCGAGGCAAAGAGGTGCGGCATACCGATACGCCTTCAGCCTGCGTGGCTGGTGAGCGCGACGGATGACAATCCGTACAACATAAAAACAAGAGAAGTTCTCGCCGCTTTTGCCGATTTGGAGATTTCCGAAAATGAGGGGAACGTGATTTTCCCCGAGGGCAACGCGCGCAAATACCTTGCCGCATATTTTGCGGACACAATTCCCGAAAACCCTTACGTGGAAGACCCGCGCGACGTGCGCTGCCTGTCCTTCTCGCCCGGCGGCGACGTGCTTGACGGCAACGTGTACAAGCAGGATGTTATGGAAATTATCAAGGCTTACACAGT
>JAGBXH010000248.1 GCA_017629395.1 Clostridia bacterium
CCCAGAGTTCGTGACTTCAAGGGTATCAACCCCAACGCATTTGACGGTCGCGGCAACTACTCTCTGGGTCTGAAGGAACAGCTGATCTTCCCCGAAATCGAGTACGATAAGGTAGAGAAGATCCGCGGTATGGACATCTGCTTCGTAACCACGGCTCAGACCGACGACGAAGCAAGAGAACTGCTCACCCTTATGGGCGCTCCGTTCTCCAAGTAATTAAAGGAGGTATACAAAGATGGCAAAGAAGGCTATGATTCTGAAGCAGCAGAAGGAGCAGAAGTTCTCCACTCGCCGCTACAACAGATGCAAGATCTGCGGTCGTCCTCACGCGTACCTCCGCAAGTTCGGCATCTGCCGTATCTGCTTCCGTGAGCTCGCTTACAAGGGCGAGATTCCCGGCGTAAAGAAAGCATCTTGGTAAGATAACACTTACCTTGATATAAGCGGGCGTCTTCAGGATGGAGACGTTCGGCCCCCAACTATCGGCAGGAAGTTAATCTGCAGTGTGCACACAACCCGCTCCGGGCGGGGTGTGCAGCACGAGTTGGACTTAACCGCCGATATGCCGCCGGCAAAGCCGGCAGCAAGAAAAAAATAAAACTTGCATCAGGAGGAAAAGAAAATGCAAATGTCAGACGTAATTGCTGATATGCTCACGAGAATCCGTAATGCGAACTCCGCAAAGCACGCGACCGTGGACATTCCGGCATCCAACATGAAGAAGGCTATCGCCCAGATCCTTGTTGAAGAAGGCTATGTAAAGAGCTATGAGGTCATCGAGGATGGCAAGCAGGGCACTATTCGTGTAACCCTGAAGTATCAGGCAAACAAGCAGAAGGTTATTCGTGGCCTGAAGAGAGTATCCAAGCCCGGTCTGCGTATCTACGCAGGTTGCGAGGATATGCCTAAGGTTATGAACGGCCTGGGAATCGCAATCGTTTCCACGTCCAAGGGAATCATGACCGACAAGAAGGCTCGCGCGCTCAAGGTTGGCGGCGAAGTCCTGTGCTTTGTCTGGTAATAGAAACGGGAGGTAAACAATATGTCTAGAATTGGTAGAATGCCCGTTGAGATCCCCGCAGGCGTTACTGCAACCCTGAACGGCAACACTTTGACGGTAAAGGGCCCCCTGGGTACCCTGACCGAAACCTTCAGACCCGAGATCAACATTGCGATCGAGGGCAATCAGATCATCGTAACTCGTAACTCCGACGAAAAGGAAGAGAGAAGCTTGCATGGTCTGACTCGTGCACTGATTAACAACATGGTAGTCGGCGTTACCAAGGGTTATCAGAAGGTTCTGATGATCATCGGCGTTGGTTACAAGGCTGTTAAGCAGGGCAAGAACCTGCAGATGTTCTTGGGCCACTCTCTGAAGCCCAACGGCCAGCCTCAGGATAAGTTCGTAATCGCTGAGACCGACAGCATCAAGCTCGAGGTTCCCACCGACGACGAGATCAAGAAGCAGGGCATCGACAAGATGACCACCGAGAAGATCAACTCCGGTATGATCGTTATCGTAAAGGGCATCAACAAGCAGGAAGTTGGCCAGACCGCTGCAGTAATCAGAGGTCTGAGAGGTCCCGAGCCTTATCACGGCAAGGGCGTTCGTTATATCGACGAATATGTACGCCGCAAGGTCGGTAAGACCGGTAAATAATTGAAAGGAGGAGTGAACAATGGTATCCAGAAAAGATTCTAACCAGGCTCGTCTGAAGAGACATAAGAGAGTCAGAGCAAAGATTTCCGGCACGGCAGAGCGTCCGCGTCTGGCAGTATATCGTTCCAACGCTAACATCAGCGCACAGATCATTGATGACGTTGCGGGCGTAACACTGGTATCCGCTTCTTCTTACGGTAACGGTTTTGAAGGCAACGGCGGTAACAAGGCAGCTGCAAGAGCAGTTGGTAAGATGATTGCAGAAAAGGCAGTCGCACAGGGCATCACCGAAGTCGTTTTCGACAGAGGCGGTTATCTGTATCACGGACGTGTATCGGAATTGGCTGACGGCGCTCGCGAGGGCGGCCTGAAGTTCTAATCGTAGCTACGATTAGTCCGGTTTGTACACTGTTCAACTTTTATTGAACAATTCAGGAGGAAACCAGAAATGGCACAAAGAATTAACCCGGCTGAGCTGGATCTGACCGAGCAGCTCGTCGCGCTGAACCGTGTTTCCAAGACTGTAAAGGGCGGTCGTGTTGCAAGATTTGCAGCACTTATGGTAGTCGGTGACAAGAATGGTCACGTCGGCGTAGGTCTTGGTAAGGCTGCTGAAGTACCCGAAGCAATCCGCAAGGGTATTGAAGACGCTAAGAAGAATATGATCACTGTATCCCTGAAGGGTACAACCATCCCTCACGAGGTTATCGGTGAGTTCGGCGCAGGCAGAGTTCTGCTCAAGCCCGCTGCACTTGGTACCGGTATCATCGCAGGTGGTAAGGTAAGAGCAGTACTTGAGGCTGCAGGTATCTCTAACATTCGTGCTAAGTGCCTGCGCTCCAACAACCCCACCAACGTTGTTAAGGCAACCATGGAGGGTCTGAAGGCACTGCGTTCCGCTGAGGAAGTTGCGAAGACTCGTGACATTCCCGTAGAGCAGGTTAAGGGCTAATAAGGAGGACGTTAAGATGAAGAAGGTAACACTGATTAAGAGTCTTATCGCCGCTAAGCCCAACCAGAAGGCTACGGCAAAGTCCCTGGGCCTTGTTAAGATCGGCGATTTCATCGTGCACAACGACGACGCTGTTCTGGCAGGCAAGATTAAGGTCATTTCTCACCTTGTCTCGGTTGAAACCGTAGAAGACTGATAAGGAGGTACTGAGAATGAAACTGCATAATCTGAAACCCGCTGAAGGTTCCGCAAAGGCTGCATGGAGAAAGGGCAGAGGCCCCGGCTCCGGCAACGGCAAGACCGCAGGTAAGGGTCACAAGGGTCAGAACGCACGCTCCGGCGGCGGTGTTCGCACCGGCTTCGAGGGTGGTCAGTTCCCCATTTACAGACAGCTTCCCAAGAGAGGCTTTAAGAACTACTTCGCAAAGAACTACGCTATCGTGAATGTTGATGCACTGAACGTCTTCGAGGACGGCGCAGTCATCGATATGGAAGCACTTCTCGCCAAAAAGATTATCCGCAAGCCCCTGGACGGACTCAAGGTTCTGGGCAACGGCGAACTGACTAAGAAGGTCACTGTAAGAGCGGCAATCTTTTCCGCAACTGCTAAGGCAAAGATTGAGGCAGTAGGTGGACAGGCAGAGGAGGTATAAGGATGTTTCAGACGTTAAAGAATGCTTGGAAGATCCCGGAGCTTAAGAATAAGCTTCTCTTCACATTGCTTATCGTACTCCTTTACCGCATTGGTGCGTCCATCCCGCTTCCCTGGGTAAGCAGCGAGATCTACACTGCTTTCCAGAGCATGAGCGCCGGCGACATGTTCCAGTATCTGAACCTGCTGTCCGGTGATGCGTTCTCCAGAGCAACCCTGTTTGCTCTGTCCGTCAGCCCTTACATTACGGCATCGATCGTAATGCAGCTGCTCACCATCGCAATTCCTGCGCTGGAGAGAATGGCTAAGGACGGCGAGAACGGCAAAAAGAAGATCACAGCAATTACACGTGTCGTAACCGTTGCACTGGCTCTGATCACTGCTTACGGCTACACCATGTACCTTGAGAACATGTTCTCCAGCTACATCACCTACGCATCCCAGAAGGGCGCAGCTCTCTGGTTCTGCCGTATCACGCTGATCCTGTGCTACTGCGCAGGCGCATCGCTGATCATGTGGTTGGCTGAGAAGATCAATGAGAAGGGTATCGGTAACGGTATCTCGATCATCCTGTTCGCAAACATCGTATCCAGAGTTCCCACCTACCTGACCTCCACCATCCCCAACATTGCTAAGGCAATTACCAAGGGCATTGAGCAGGAAGTCGTTGCAATCATCCTCAACGTTGTGATCTATATCGCAGTCGTTGCAGTGATCCTGGCTGCATTCGGTTTCGTGGTTTGGTTCACGGGCTCTGAGCGCAGAATTCCGATCCAGTATGCAAAGAGAGTTGTCGGCCGTAAGATGTACGGTGGTCAGTCCTCCAGCCTGCCCCTGAAGTTGAACATGAGCGGCGTTATGCCCATCATCTTCGCAAACTCCATCGTGGCACTGCCTGCAACCATTGCTGCTTTCTTTACCAACGTAAAGAAGGACAGCTGGCTGTATTTCGCAAAGGACTTCTTTGACCAGATGACCGATGTGCTCAGCTACACCTCTCCCTTGTATCTGATCATTTTCATCGCGCTGATCATCGCATTCTCCTACTTCTATATTATGATCTCCTTCAACCCTGTTGAGGTAGCAAATAATATCAGAAACAACGGTGGTTCGGTTCCCGGTATTCGTCCCGGCAAGCCTACCATCGACTATATCAAAAAGATTCTGAACAGAGTGACGCTGATCGGCGGCTTGTTCCTGTGTGTAATCTCGGGTCTGCCGCTGCTGGTCATGGTCGTACTGAACCTGATTCCTTCCTTGACGTCCGTTGTGGCATCCATGTCTGAATTGGCGTTCAGCGGTTCTTCGCTGCTCATCGTAGTCGGCGTTGCACTGGAGACCGTTCGCGAGCTCGAGGCTCAGATCACCCTTAGAAACTATAAGGGCTTCCTTGACTAATTCCGGCGAAAGCTAACCGAAAGGAACAACAACATGAATTTGATTTTAATGGGCGCTCCCGGTGCGGGCAAAGGTACCCAATCCGCGAGAATTTCGGAAAAATTCAATATCCCCGCTATTGCAACCGGCGACATTCTGCGTGGTGCAATGAAGGCAGGAACCGAGCTTGGTCTCTCTGCAAAGAGCTATGTTGAGGCCGGCAAGCTGGTCCCCGATGAGGTTGTCATCGGCATTATCAAGGAATATCTTTCGACAGACGCATGTAAGAACGGATTTATTCTGGATGGCTTTCCCCGTTCCATTCCCCAGGCGCAGGCTCTGGAGGATATGGGCGTGCGCATCGATGCCGTACTGAGCATCGAGGTCGCTGATGAGAAGATCGTAGAAAGAATGAGCGGACGCAGAGTTTGCTCCTGCGGTGCTTCTTACCACATCCTGTATATTCCGCCTAAGACTGCTGACGTTTGTGACAAGTGCGGCGCTGCTCTTTATACCAGAGCAGACGACGCAGCAGAAACTGTAATTAACAGACTTAAGACGTTCCACGCTCAAACCGAGCCCCTGAAGGAATTCTACGCAGAGAAGGGTATCCTGCTTTGCGTTGAGGGTCAGGAGGAGGTCGCTGATACGACCGCCCTGGTCTTCAAGGCTCTGGAAAAGTTTGAGGCGTAACTCGGGTTCGATCTGAGGTATCGCATGATACAGCTCAAAAACGCAGCTCAGATCAAAGCCATGAGAGAAGCGGGTCGTATCACGGGCGAGGCTTTGCTTGTAGCCCGTGAGCACGTCCGCGAAGGCGTCAGCACCTATGAGCTTGATACGGTCATCAGACAATATATCGAGAAATCGGGTGCAAAGCCCTCCTTCCTGGGGCTGTACGGCTTTCCGGGAAGCGCATGCATCAGCGTCAACGATGAGGTCATCCACGGCATTCCTTCCAAAAAGAAGATTTTGCGAGAGGGTGACATCGTGAAGATTGACCTGGGCGCATGCTACAAGGGCTATCATGGAGACAGCGCAAGAACCATTCCGGTAGGGAAGGTTAGTGACGAGGCAGCCAAGCTGATCGAGGTAACAAGAGAAAGCTTTTTTGCAGGCGTCGGACAGCTGAAGGCGGGCAACCGTCTGGGCGACGTTGGCTCCGCGATCGATACACTTGTCAGAGAAAACGGCTTTTCTACCGTACGCAAGTACATCGGGCACGGCATCGGTAAAGAGGTGCACGAATCCCCCGACGTACCCAACTACGGCACTCCGGGACGCGGCGTACGCATCTGCTCGGGTATGGTGCTTGCCATCGAACCGATGGTCAATGCAGGTACCTTTGAGGTCAGAGAGCTTGCCGATGGCTGGACGGTGGTGACTGCAGACAGAAAGCTGTCTGCCCACTACGAAAACACCGTGGCATTGACCGATGATGGTGTGATCAATCTGACGCTGATCGATCAGGATTTCTAATTACGATTTTATGCAAGTTACAAACAAGTAAGGAGGGATTATTCTGTCGAAGGACGACGTTATTGAGTTTGAAGGTGTTGTGGTTGAAGCAATGCCCAATGCAAACTTTAAGGTGAAGCTTCCCAACGGACATATCGTCAAGGCGCATATCTCCGGCAAGCTTCGTATGAATTATATCAGAATTCTGCCCGGTGATAAGGTAACCGTTGAGGTCTCGGTATATGACCTGGACAAGGGCCGCATCACATGGCGCGCTAAATAAGATTTTACGAATAACTCGAAAGAAAGGTATGGTATAACGCAATGAAGGTTAAACCGTCCGTCAAGAAGATCTGCGAAAAGTGCAAGATCATCAAGAGAAAAGGTAAAGTCATGGTTATCTGCGAGAACCCCAAGCACAAGCAGAAGCAGGGTTAATCTCGAGAACCACGACAAACAAACAACTAAACCAAACGAAGAGGTGAATAAGAATGGCTCGTATAGCTGGTGTTGATATTCCCAACAACAAGCGCGTTGACATCGCCCTTACCTACATTTACGGTATCGGTCGTAAGAGCGCTACAGACATCCTCACTAAGACCGGCATTGATCCCGCGATCCGCGCAAAGGATCTGACCGAGGAAGACATTGCAAAGCTGCGTGACGAGATCGAAAACTTCTACACTGTAGAGGGTGATCTGCGTCGTGAAGTCGCCATGAACATCAAGAACATGGTAGAAATCAACTGCTACCGCGGTGTCAGACACAGAAAGGGCTTGCCCGTCAGAGGACAGAGAACCAAGACTAACGCAAGAACCAGAAAAGGTCCCGCAAAGACCATTGCGAACAAGAAGAAGTAATAAAGGAGTGGCATAGACTATGGCAAAAGTTGCTGCAAAGAAGGTTGTCAAGAGACGCCGCGAGAAAAAGAATATTGAAAAGGGCGTAGTTCATATTCAGGCAACCTTTAATAACACTATTGTAACCATCACCGACGTTAACGGTAATGCCATTTCCTGGGCATCCGCAGGTGAACTCGGTTTCAAGGGCTCCAGAAAGTCCACCCCCTTCGCAGCTCAGTCCGCATCTGAGACCGCAGCTAAGGCAGCGATCGATCAGGGTCTGAAGAGCGTTGAGGTATATGTTAAGGGCCCCGGTTCGGGACGTGAATCCGCAATCCGTGCACTGGAAGCAGTTGGTCTCCAGATCACTCTGATCAGAGACGTAACTCCTATCCCCCACAACGGTTGCAGACCGCCCAAGCGCAGACGCGTTTAATTTTTCACAGGAGGTAACGCAATTATGGCAAGATATACAGGTCCTGCATGTAAGCTGTGCCGCAGAGAGGGCAAGAAGCTTTATCTGAAGGGTGACCGCTGCCTTTCCGGCAAGTGCGCTCTGGATCGTAGAGCAACCGCTCCCGGTCAGCACGGTGCAGCAAAGAAGAAGATGAGAGAGTACGGTCTGCAGCTCCGCGAAAAGCAGACAACCAAGAGATACTACGGTGTTCTTGAGAAGCAGTTCAAGAACTACTATGATGAGGCAGCTCGCAAGGAAGGCATGACCGGCGAAAACCTGCTGCTTCTGCTTGAAAGAAGACTGGACAACGTTGTTTACAGACTGGGCTTTGCAGAGTCTCGCAGAGACGCTCGTCAGCTCGTTCTGCACGCACACTTCACCGTAAACGGCAAGAAGGTCAACATTCCTTCTCTGATCGTTAAGGCTGGTGACGTAGTTGCTGTAAAGGAAGCAAGCCGTTCTTCCGACAAGTTCAAGGCTATGACTGAGAAGAACGTTATCGTTCCCAAGTGGCTGGAAGTTGACACCGCTAACCTGTCCGGTAAGGTTGCAGCTCTGCCCGCAAGAGAAGATATCGACTTCGATTTCAACGAGCAGCTGATCGTCGAGCTCTATTCCAAGTAATACTGTCGTTGTTTGCGCAGACGAACGTATTTGGTACTCATGCGCAAATCAACGCGGGTATATCCGTGTAACAAGGTATACTTTCTAAAATTTTTGAGGAGGAATTATTTGGAATGATCGAGATTGAAAAGCCTAATATTTTCACCGTCGACACCAGTGAAGACGGTACAAGCGGAACATTTATCGTTGAACCTTTGGAGAGAGGTTTCGGTACAACGCTGGGTAACTCCCTGCGCAGAGTACTTTTGAGCTCTCTGCCCGGCGTAGCGGTCACCAACATCAAGATCGACGGCGCGCAGCACGAGTTCGGAACCATTAAGGGTGTAAAAGAAGATATTACGGAGATCGTTCTCAACGTTAAGGGAATCACCGCCAAGCTGCATTGCTCCGGTCCCAAGACCGTGATCATTGACATTACGGGCGAGCACACTATCACCGCTGGTGATATCAAGCAGGATTCCGACATTGAAATTCTGAATCCCGAGCATCACCTGGCAACTGTTGCTGAAAACGAGAGATTCTACATGGAGCTCACGTTTGGCAGAGGCAGAGGCTACGTATCTCAGGAGCGCAACAAGCAGCTTCACAATGAGCAGCTGGGTGTCAACACCTCCGCGCCCCTTGGAACGATTTACACCGATTCCATCTATACCCCCGTTTATCAGGTCAATTATGAGACCGAGAGCACCAGAGTTGGCAACAACACCGACTTTGACAAGCTCACGCTCAACGTTCTGACCAACGGTACCATCTCCGCCAAGGAAGCGATTTCGCTCGGCGCCAAGATTCTCAACGAGCATCTCAACCTGTTTGTGGATTTGTCTGATGAAGCAAGAAAGGCAGAGATTATGGTCGAAAGAGAAGAGACCAAGAAGGAAAAAGTCCTTGAGATGACCATTGAGGAGCTTGACATGTCTGTACGTAGCTTCAACTGCTTGAAGCGCGCAGGCATTGATACTGTTGAAGATTTGACCAACCGTACTGAGGAAGAGATGATCAGAGTCCGTAACCTCGGTAAGAAATCGCTTGAAGAAGTTATCCAGAAGCTGCACTCCCTGGGGCTTGATCTCAAGAGAGAAGAAGAATAAGCCAAAAGCAGCAATTTTAAGAATAGTAGTTTAGCAGAAGGAGGGATAAGGCAATGCCCGCATCCAGAAAACTCGGCAGAACGACCGATCATAGAAAAGCTATGCTTCGCGGTATGGTCACCCTGCTGCTTGAGAACGGCCAGGTTGAGACCACTCTCACCAGAGCGAAGGAAGTCCGTTCCGTTGCAGAAAAGATGATCACACTGGGAAAGAAGAATACCCTTGCAAGCCGTCGTGCGGCTCTGGCATACATTACCAAGGAGGACGTTGTAACCAAGCTGTTCAGCGAAATCGCTCCTGCGTATGCAGATCGTAACGGTGGTTACACCAGAATTCTGAAGACCGGCCCTCGCCGCGGCGACGCAGCTGAGATGGCGATCATCACCTTGATTAAGGACTAATTTAGTAAGAATCAAACAACCACTCACGGGGCGGCACATCACCGCCCCGTATTTCGGGTAAAGACTAATTATTAAAATTGGAGAATAAAACAAATGTATGATATAGCTGTTATCGGTGGTGGTATTGGTGGCTTGATGGCTGCTTACCGTGCCATCGTCAACAATCCCGAACTGAAAATTATCATTCTTGAAAAGGGCTTGTCGCTTGCAAAACGTCATTGTCCCGCAGGAAAGAACCAAAAATGCATTCATTGCAAGGTGTGCAGCATTACCAGCGGTTACGCAGGCGCAGGTGCATTTTCGGACGGTAAGTTTAACCTTGGTACTGCATACGGTGGTAC
>JAGBXH010000249.1 GCA_017629395.1 Clostridia bacterium
CGAACATCGCAGAGCACGCCAAGAAGGCAATGGCACTCAAGAAGTAAAAAATGATAAAACCGCAGGAGAAATCCTGCGGTTTTGTTTTGTTCAAAACGACCGCTCTCAAGAAAAGTTTTGATCGAGCTTTTTCAAAAGCTCGCGGGGACTTGGGGCAGCGCCCCGAGTCGCGCCCGCAGGCGCGAAATTCCTTAAAACGGCCTTTTTGGTTCTTTTTGGGCCTCTTTGCTCAAAAAGAACGGAGAGGATTACCTCAATGTGACATATCCTAATTTTTTCCGTTCTTTTTTTGAGCAAGTAGCCGCAAAAAAAGAACCAAAAAAACGGCGTTGGAGAAATTTCGCGCCTGCGGGCGCGACCAAGGGCTGCGCGCCCTTGGATGGGCGGTCGCTTTTTGAGAAAAGCGACGCAAAAACTTTCATGATGGACTTGTCCGTGTGGTGAAAGTCAAGCAATTGACGTTTGCGTGTTCTAATCTTCTGCTTTCACTCATACATTATAGCGAAACAAAACAGGGGAGGATGCATAAGTATGCCTGAACATTCCATTTATCAAGATATTGCCGAGCGTACGGGCGGCGACGTCTATATCGGGGTCGTCGGCCCCGTACGTACCGGAAAATCCACCTTTATCAAACGCTTTATGGAAGCCTTGGTGCTTCCCAATATTGGCGAAGGATACTCGCGTGAGCGTGCGCGTGACGAAATGCCGCAATCTGCTGCGGGCAAGACGGTTATGACCACAGAGCCCAAGTTCATTCCCGACGAGGCTGTTGCCATTCAGATCGACGACTGCGCCTCCTTGCGCGTCAAAATGATTGATTGCGTGGGCTATATCGTGCCCGAGGCACTTGGCACCATCGAAAACGGGCAGCCCCGCATGGTGCGCACGCCCTGGCAGGAGGAGCCCATGCCCTTTGTCCAGGCTGCCGAGATGGGCACGCACAAGGTCATTACCGAGCACGCCACCATCGGCATGCTGATCACCACCGACGGCAGCATTGGCGACATTTCGCGGCAGAGCTACGTGGAAGCCGAGGAGCGCATCGTTGGTGAGCTCAAAGCACTCGGCAAGCCCTTTGCCATGATTCTCAATTCCGTCAATCCCACGTCAGAGAGTGCCATGAATCTCGCCTATGAGCTGGAGGAAAAGTACGGCGTGCCCGTTGCGCTTGTGTCTTGCTTAGAGCTGGATGCCGAGGATATCCGCCATATCTTGGAGCTCGTGCTGCATGAGTTTCCCGTCTCCGAAATCGCCTTGCACCTGCCCGAATGGACGCGTGCCCTCGATGCCGAGCACCCCATTCGCCGCTCGCTCTTGCAATCCATTCGCCGCTGCGCAGACAGAGTCAGCAAGATCGGGGACGTCAAGGACGCCTTTGCCGACCTTGGCGATAATGAGTATATCAAAGCAGCCGAGATCAACCGGATCGACCTTGGCACGGGCAAGGTGCGCATTTCCATGGAACCCATCGACGGGCTTTACTATCAGGTCATCAGCGAGCTGACGGGCTTTGAGATTGAGGGCGAGCAGGAGCTGATTGCGCTTTTGCGCCGCCTTGCCGTGGTGCAAGAGGAGTATGATAAGATCGAGGGCGCGTTGCGTGATGCCGAGGAGAAGGGGTACGGCATCGTCATGCCGGATATCGAGGATATGACCTTGGAAGAGCCGCGCATCGTCAAGCAGGCGGGCGGCTACGGCGTCAAGCTGCGCGCAGGCGCGCAGTCCATTCACATGATCCGCGCCAATATCTCTGCCGAAATCAGTCCCATGGTGGGCAGCGAGCAGCAGAGCGAGGATCTGGTCAAGTACATGCTGCGCGAGTTTGAGGAAGACCCCAAAAAGATCTGGGAGTCGCACATGTTCGGCAAGAGCTTATACGAGCTGGTCAACGAGGGGCTGCACGCAAAGCTGGAGCATATGCCTGAAGTCTCGCGCACCAAGATCGGCGACACGCTCGAAAAGATCATCAACGAGGGCAGCAACGGTCTGATCTGCATTATTTTGTAAATACAAAAAGGGGCGCAAGCCCCTTTTTATATGCACGCGCCTTGACAAAGACGGCATGGGGCGGTATAATATGCGTGTAAGAAAATGCATTTCATGCAAAAAAGATGGGGAAAGCAGGCAAGTGCTGCCGCTTTTTTGCAGCTTTGAAGAAAGGACGGATGTTTATGTTTTTTGATGAAATCATTCACGGTACGCAGTATTACCGTTCGCCCACCCCGCTGCCCGAAGAATGGGAAGGGGATATTGCCGCTCTCGGTGACGCTCATCTGGACACCTTCCAGATTCGCATCAACTGGCGTTGGAACGAAAGACAGGAGGGCGTTTACGATTTTTCCGACGTGGATAAGCTGATGGATCTTGCCGAGAAGTATAACCGCAAGGTCATCATCAAGTTCTTGCTGGAATGTGCCCCCCAATACGTATTTGAGAAGTACGAGGGCACGCGTATCGGCCCGCGCGGTGAGCAGCTTCGCGGCGGCTCGCACGGTGCGTTTTACGGCGGCTGGCGTCCTTGCTTTACCAATCCCCACGTGCAGGCGGCTGCTAAGAGATTTGTTGAAAAGGTTGCCGAGCGTTATGCGGGACGCAAGAATCTGATCCTTTGGAATGCATGGAACGAGATCCGTAACCGTCCCATTGAGGATTGCTTCTGTAAATACTGCCGTGCAGGTTACGGCAAATATCTGCAAAAGAAATTCGGTACGGTGGAAAAGTTGAATGCGTTTTACGGCGTGGCGGAGGATAGCTTTGAAACGATTGCCCTGCCTGCTATGCCGCATGGATATTGGGATATCTATGAATTCAAAAAATACAAGGGCTCGGCAGAGCTGCACGATTGGCTGCGTTTTGTGTACGAGGGTGTGCGCAAGTATGATAAGGAGCGTCCCATCATGGCGCACGTGGGCTTTACAAGTGCGTTCCAGCTTTCCATTTCCGACGTTTGCGACGATTACGAGGTATCAAAGGCGGTAGATTTCTGGGGAACCAGCATTCCTTGCGACACCGAGATGCGCACGCACGAGCAACGTCTTGATTTTATGATGCTGCACGATTTCCTCCGTTCGGTAGATAAGAATTATTTCATTCACGAGATCTATCCCGGACTTGGTATGTTCAAGTATAAGTATGACACGCCCTTTGACATGGAGTTCAAGACCTACGCCTCCTTGGCAGGCGGCGCAAAGGGCATGGTGTATTGGCAATACAGAGCCGAGCGCCTTGGCCACGAGCAGGATTGCGCAGGACTTGTCCGTATGGACGGCAGCCCTCGCCCCGTGCTGCAGACTGTTGGCGATTTCGGTGCGGATCTTAAGAAAAATATGCAGTATCTGGCGGGCGCCGAGGTCAAGGATGCCGAGGTCGCGATCGTATTTGACTTTAATTCCATGCTGCTTTCCGAGATCGAGGACGCATGCGGCGCTGACTTCTCCTTTGAGTTTGCAAATCCGCAGTTCTACTATCGCAACGCGCATGCGGGCATGTACCGTTTGTTCTGCAACAGTGATTACGCTGTGGATTACGTCAGTGCATCCCGCCCCGAGGAGTTTACAAAATACAAGGTGCTGTACTTCCCCTACTATACCATGCTTGATCCGCAGATCGTGCCCCATTTGGAGGCGTTCGTAGCGGGCGGCGGTACGATTATTGCCGACGAGGGCTTTGGTATGCGACAGACGAATACCTGGATGCAGCCTTACGACATTGCCTGCAAGCCGCTCTTTACCGCAAGAATGACCGAGCGACGCATGGTGGCTGAGGAGTTTGCCGAGATTGACGGTGAGCTTGTGCGCATTCGTCCTTACAGAACCTTCTACCGTCACGAAGGCGGCGAGGCGGTGGCAACCTGGCGCGACGGCAGCTCTGCGGTGCAGAAGTACAGCTACGGTAAGGGTAAGGTGTATCTGTTCGGATTTTCTATTGGATATAGCTATCATGACACCCATGATCAACGCCTTGCATCGTTTGCACAAAAGATGCTTGCCGAGGCAGGGGTGGAAAAGAACACGCTTTCCGATACCCTTGGCGGCATTTACGAAAAGCGACTTGTCAACGGCTCGTATGAGGTCATTCACCTCTTTAATAATACCGATGCGGAAAAGTGCTTCGACCTTGCAAGACCCATTGTCGCCGTGGGCGGTCACGGCTGCGTGCAAGAGGGCAAGGCAACCGTGCCTGCCTGCAGTATGGCATATTTCGTGGTCGAAAAAGACTCGTAAAGTAAATCAAAAAGGGGCGCAAGCCCCTTTTTGTGTTGGGATTTGTCATACGGATGCGCACCATCAAAATCCGCGGGGCATTCGTGAATGCCCCCTACCGACGGATGTATCACGCGTCCAATTTCGCGGGGCATTCGTGAATGCCCCCTACCGATGGATGTATCACGCGTCCAATTTCGCGGGGCATTCGTGAATGCCCCCTACGGTCATCTCACGCATTCCGATACAATTCAAATAATTCGTACAATTCCTTGATCTGCCGCTCGGTTTCTGCGATGAGCGCATCGGTCTCGCAAGAGGCGTCCTCGTCCTTTTGCAATCGCTTATAAAGGTGCAGCACCTCGCCAAGCTCGGTCACGCTTTGGTTGATGGCGCGCCTGACCACCACGGGGGCGCGGGAATGCGCGTCGTCGCCAAGGTAGATCTTGGGCGTGGTAAAGCGCACCTGCAGCCCGGGGTCACCGCCCCGCTCCCACACCAGCTTGGCAAGGCGGTCTGCATGCGCCAAATTCTGCTCGCCCAATGCACCGAACACGGCAGAGGGGCGAGGAGCAACCGTGCGCAGCACGCGCGAGAGGTATTTGTGCCGTGCTGCGTTCGCCCATTGGCGCGCTTGAATGCTTGATGCCGTGGTATTGTAATCCGCTTTGCGGTTTTCGTTTTGTCGCATAAGTAAAATTTCCTCCGTAAAAATCCGTTACTATATTCTATGCAATTTGCCGAACGGAATTTCCTTGACACGGGCGGGGGAGGGTGCTATAATAAAAACAGATATTACGGCATGGAGGTTATTATGCTACAGGATCTTCATTCGCATACCTATTATTCGTTCTGCGGCGCGGATCAGCCCGAGGACGTGGTGGAGGCTGCCATTGCGGGCGGACTGGAGCTGATCGGCATCACCGACCACAACTACGGTGTTTGCTGCCAGCGACTGGACGTGTTCTTTTATCAGAATCAGGACCTTGGCGAGGATCATTACCGCTGCTTCAAGCGTTACTATGACCACATCAATCTCTTGCGCGAGAAGTATAAGGACCGGATCACGGTGCTGCGCGGCATTGAGATCTGTACCCTGGATCGCTTCCGCTATCCGATCAATGATAATGATGATATTTCCTTCTTTGACTATTGCCTGATCGAGAATATCGACGCGATGGAGCAATCGGTTGCCAAGGGCGATTTGTTCGCCTATGCCGAGCGGTGCGGCTGCAAAGCGGGCGTGGCACATACCGATCTGTTTGGCTTTGCAAAAAAGATCGGCATGGATCCTTACGAATTTTTCAAAAAGATGGCGGAGCGCGGCATTTTCTGGGAAATGAACGTCAGCTACGATCCCACGCACAATTTCAGACAGCATCAGTATATGCTGGATTTCTTTGATAGCCCCGAGCAGCAGGATATCGTGCGCCGCGCGGGCGTGGAGGTCAGCGTGGGCTTTGACGGGCATCGCGTATGCGATTATTTGCCCGAGAGAGTCACGGACTATTGCCGCAAAATTGAAGAGATGAAAATTAAGATGCCCTTTGAGGATCTGATCAAATAAACACATATATAAAAAGGAGAACGATCATGGAATACGGTTTGCAATTATTCAGCGTACGCGACATTACGGGTAACGATCTGGAAGGCGCACTCAAGGCGGTTGCCGAGCTGGGATATTCCTCCGTGGAGTATGCAGGCTTTTTCGGTCATAGCGCAGAGGAGGTTGCAGCATGGCAGGAAAAGTACGGTCTTACCTGCGCGGGCACGCACTCGGGCACGGGTGAGCTGCTTCCCGAGAACATTGACGCGACCATTGCGTACCACAAGACCATCGGCAACAAGAAGTTCATCATTCCCGGTGAGGATCTGAGCACGCTGGAAAAGATCGATCGCTTTGCTTCTATCGTCAACGCGGCTATTCCCAAGATGGCAGAGGC
>JAGBXH010000032.1 GCA_017629395.1 Clostridia bacterium
ATCATAGGCTACGATATTCTCTGGAAGGCTCTTCGCGGCATTTTCCGTGGCCAGGTGTTTGACGAGAATTTCCTCATGGCAGTTGCCACGGTGGGCGTGCTTTCGATTGGGCTTTTCCCCGATCAGGAGCCCGAATACCTGGAAGCTGTCATGGTCATGCTGCTGTATCAGACGGGCGAGCTGTTCCAAAGCATTGCCGTCGGCAAGAGCCGCAGCGCGATTGCGTCCCTCATGGAGATCTGTCCCGACACAGCCAACGTCGAGCGTGACGGCAAAATCGAGGAGGTTTTCCCCGACGAGGTTGCCGTAGGCGATATCATCGTCATCAAGCCCGGTGAAAAGGTGCCCTTGGACGGCACGGTCACACAAGGGCAGAGCAGCCTGAACACCGTTGCCTTGACGGGCGAATCCAACCCGCGCGACGTTTCGGTGGGTGACGCGGTCATCAGCGGTTGCATCAATATGAACGGCGTTTTGCGCGTGCGTGTGGATAAGGAATTTGGTGAGTCCACGGTATCCAAGATTTTGGAGCTTGTGGAAACCTCGGGCGATAAAAAATCCAAGAGCGAGGCGTACATCACTCGCTTTGCGCGCTGGTATACCCCCATTGTGGTGTGCTCGGCTGCTGCTTTGGCGGTACTTCCGCCCGTGATCATCGGGCTTGTAAACGGCTTCGATACCGCTCCCTTTAGTGAGTGGATTCTGCGTGCCATCAATTTCTTAATCATTTCCTGCCCCTGCGCGCTGGTCATTTCCGTGCCCATGTCGTTTTTTGGCGGCATCGGCGGTGCGTCGCGCAAGGGAATTCTGATCAAGGGATCAAGCTATCTCGAATCTCTGGCACATGCCCAAATCGTTGTGTACGATAAGACCGGCACGCTGACCAAGGGCAACTTCAAGGTCACGGCAATCCACCCCGAAAAGATTGACGAGCAGACGCTGCTTGACCTTGCCGCTACTGCCGAGAGCTATTCCGATCACCCCATTTCGCGTTCGCTCAAGCAAGCGTACGCCAAAGAGGTGGACAACAGCCGCGTGGGTGAGGTGCGCGAGATTGCGGGGCATGGCATCAAGGCACTGATCGACGGCAGAATGGTCTGCGTCGGTAACCGCAAATTCATGCGCAGCATCGGGGCGCAGTGGAACGAATGTGACGCCGTGGGAACGGTTGTGCACGTAGCCGTGGACGGAGAATACGCAGGGCACATCATCGTGTCCGATGAGATCAAGCCCGATGCGGCAGACGGCATTGCGCGCCTGCGCAAGCTGGGCATTGCAAAGACGGTCATGCTGACCGGGGATGCATCCGCAACCGGCAGAGCCATTGGCGAAAAGCTGGGCGTGGATGAGGTGCACAGCGAGCTTTTGCCCGACGGTAAGGTGGCAAAGCTGGAGCAGCTGCTTGCGGAAAAATCTCCCAAGGGCAAGGTCGTGTACGTAGGTGACGGCATCAACGACGCTCCCGTACTGGCACGCGGTGACGTGGGCATTGCCATGGGCGCTTTGGGCTCGGATGCCGCAATCGAGGCAGCCGACGTGGTGCTCATGGATGATAACCCCGCCAAGGTTGCTACGGCAATCGCCATTGCAAGAAGAACCTTGCGCATCGTGCGTCAGAATATCGTGTTTGCCATTGGCGTTAAGCTGGTGGTGCTGATCCTCAGCCTTTTGCCCTTTATCGGCACGCTGCCTCCCATCGTTGCCATCTTTGCTGACGTGGGCGTCATGATTCTTGCCGTACTCAACGCCATGCGTGCGTTATATGTTCCAAAAAAGTAAGCACAAAATTGTACATGTATCCAAAAACGCCGAGGTGCTATTGCATTTCGGCGTTTGTTTTGTTATAATGTAAGGTAAGAAGCTGCCCATGGGCAGTAGATCCCAATCTGATCTGCAGAAAGGAAAACATTATGAAAAAACGCATTTTATTGATTGTGGCACTCGCGCTTTGCGTCGTTACCGTCATGGGTGCAGCTGCCATGAGCGGTGCACGTGCGGGCGATGAGAGCGTAGTCACCTCGCTGACCAACCTCTCAAATGCGAATTCCACCGCGACCACGGGGAACAAGCTGACATTTGACGAGCTGTCTGTGTCCGCGTCCGATTCCACCACGTTTGAGACCTCCAAGCCGAATCTGCTCTACGATTTCAGCCTGGCGGAGACCTCGGATGATTTCCAGCATGGACACGATACCACACATTCCGAGCAAGATGGTTATTATACCTTTACCATCACGGGCGGCGACCCCTACGTATGGCTGGGTCAGCCCAATGTCAAGTGTGCGGATGCGCAATATGCAAAAATTTTGTACCGCACCTCTCTTCCCGCGCAGGGTGAGTTCTTTGTGCAGAGAAGCGACAACGTGCAAATGGGACAGGAGGGCTCGCATATCGATTGGAAATGGGATGCCACGGGCGAATGGGAAACCATCGTG
>JAGBXH010000033.1 GCA_017629395.1 Clostridia bacterium
TACTTTGCCGCCGAGCCAAAGCCGGGGGTGTGGTCGGTGCCCTCCAGGTCGTTATCAATGGTCTTGGGCACACCCATCACGCGCATCTCGTAGCCGCACTCCGCCACGTACGCGGACAGCTTGGACACGGTATCCATGGAGTCGTTACCGCCGATATAGAAGAAATAACGAATGTCATACTTTTTGAAAATAGCAAGCAGCTTTTCGTAAAATTCGGGATCGTCCGCGTGCTTGGGCAGCTTTTTGCGGCAAGAGCCCAATGCTGCTGCGGGGGTCAGCTCCAGCGCATCCAGCTTGTCTGCATCCTTGGCAAACTCGCACAGATCGATCAGTCTTTCCTGCATCAATCCCTCAATGCCGTTGCGCATACCGTACAGCTTGCCGATCGCACCGCTGTTTTGGTTGATCTCCAGTACGCCGCGAATCACGCCCGCTAAGGTTGCGTTGATGGCTGCCGTTGGTCCGCCCGACTGTCCTACAACTGCGTTTCCGTATAATTTGGTCATATATGTGCCCTCTCTTTTCATACAAGGTATATTGTATTCAGTATAACATATCCGAACACGATTGTCAACGATAAACGCCACAGAACGCAAATTCACAGATTATTTACAAGTTTCGTAGGACACTTGCTCTCTTTTTTGCGTCTATATTGACAAAGGAATCATGATTTGTTATACTAAAATCATGACAGAGATCACATGGAGGTTTGAAAAAATGAAAAGAAGGTTGACTCTGGTTTGCTTTTTCCTGATTTGCGTCTCTTTACTTTCTGCGTGCAGCCTGCCGCAAAAAATCGACACGAGTACGCCTCCCGAAAGTGCTGCGCAGGCACAGACGTATATGGACGCCACCATGGCGGAGCAGCAAAGCTATCGCGCAGACGTGACCATGAACTTTGTGTTATATTCCGGTCAGACCAAAATGAAGGGTGAGTTGACCAGCATTGTCATCGAGGACGTCGGACAGGGATTGGGCAATTACTACTCCTATACCGAGGTGCGAAACGCCATGTACGTTGGCAACTCTATCTCGCCGCGCGCCAAGGTCACAAGCATTGATGCGTACTGTGACGGATACGCCTATCAATCCTACTCCTACAACGACCAACGCCGCAAGCTGCGCTCCAAGATGCGCGCCTCCGAGTTTGCCAAATACCGCGAGGGCGACAGCGACATCATCGATTTTACATACACCGACTGCCAAAATACCACTCTTACGCAGACCGACGAGGGCTACACGATTCTCTGCTCCGGCTACAGCGCGGAAAATTTGCACGCTATGGCGGTTGCTGCAGGGATTGCCGAGCTGATCGACGACGCACTGCAGGATATGCAGGTCACCATTCTGCTGGGGCGGGATTACCTGCCCGTTGAGATCTCCCTTGAGCTGGTATTTGACAGCGAACGCTATTACAAGGATACCCGCCCCTATTTCCGTATGCTCATAGAATTTTCGGACTACAACCAAGCCGAGCACATTCTGCGCACCATTGAACCCGAGGACTACACCGAAATTGAAGACCTGCAGCTGCTCAAGGAGCTGGATCAAAAGATCTCGGCTACCTTGGACGCCAAGGAAGGCAGCTTTGTCAGAGAGACCGCACAAAGCGTAACTCTTGGCAAGAAAACCACCGACGCCTCGCAAATTGACGTATCGGCTACGTTTGCCAACACCAAGGAGGGGTTCTCCTTCAAGGCGCACATGGAGGACAACGACGTAGGCAGAACGGTCACGTACGCAAACGGCGACATGATCGGTCTGGACGCCCCCGACGGCTCCAAGATCAACCGCATGACCGACGAGCAAGCCAAAGCAGAGATGCTCGCCTGGATCAACGATCCCTCCATCGGCTTCACCTACACCCGTGTGCTCAA
>JAGBXH010000250.1 GCA_017629395.1 Clostridia bacterium
CTCCTCCCGAAATCATGGTTAAATTGAAACCTTGCGGCTACCGAAAAAACAAACGGACCCACGGTAGGGGAGGGGCTTGCTCCTCCCGAATTTACGGTTAAATTGAAACCTTGCGGCTACCGAAAAAACAAACGGACTCGCGGTAGGGGAGGGGCTTGCTCCTCCCGAAATCATGGTTAAATTGAAACCTTACGGCTACCGACAAAGCAAACGGACTTGCGGTAGGGGAGGGGTCTCCCCTCCCGCGAACATCAGATTTTCAACGATAAAACGGGAGGCGAAACGCCTCCCCTACGGACACACGGACAAATTTCGGCAGAGATGTTGTTTTCTCTGCCGATTTGTGTTATAATAGGGTTACATCGTAGGGCGGGAGTAAACCCCTGCCCTACAAAAATAAGGGGTATGTGCTTTGCCCTACACCTGTAATACAAAGGCGAAACTGGCGCGATAAAACCTGTTTGTTGATGGTATTTTTATAGTAAAGGAGAATCTGTTGTGTATTTAAGATATTTAATTATTGCTTCGATATTCTTTTTCACTATCAAAGGCATTATACAAAGCATTAAATCAAAAAAAACGTTTAATTTGTTAGTATGTTTGCTGTTTATCCCATTCCAATTTTTCTTCTTTATAACCCTTTTATTTGGGGGAAGTGCATTAAATAATGCAGAAACTGAGTATGAATTATATCAAGCGGGTCATTATTATTTAGAATCCCACGGACAATGGACAGAGGTTTCGCATGGGAAGTACGTTGTCGCTTTGATTTCCGAAATTGTGGGGATTTCAACCTTTATAATTGCTTTTGTTATGAGTTTGATTCGCGTCTTTACAAACAATGAATAATATGAACGCCGACAAAGAATCTGTCGGCGTTCATATTTGTTTACAGCAAAGCAAATACAATCAAACTTCCTTATGAGAAGTATCCTTTGCAAGGCTTTTTTATTACATCTTTCCCACGTAGAAGATCTTGCGCAGCGAATCGCGGAAGGGCTTGACGATGCCGATGATGATCAGCATCAAGCCGAATACCACAAAGGTTGCGCAGGGATGGGGGGACCAGATCACGTGCTTGGGCATTTCAAAGGTCAGGTGAATGAACAGCTCAATGAGTGCGCTCCACGCGCCCAATGCAATAAATCCGCCGCCTACGATAAAGAGATAGCCGCGGCGCAAATAATGACAAAGCGTGGTGACAGTCGTGATGATGACGCCAAGGCTGCCCGCTACGGGAAAGGCAAAGGACATAAACCAGTTGCCGCCCGTTTTGGCATTGATATACAAAAGCAGCAAAAGGATGGAGGCAAAGGCTGCCGGCACAAAGATGGCGGGCGTGGTGCGTTTGAACCATAGGGGAAGAATGACGCACACGTAAAATACGCCCAAGCCGCACGCCACGTAGCCTGCCCATGAGATATCGCCCTCCAAGGAAATGTTGAACATGATGCACAAGGCAGCCGTCAGCAGCGCAAGAATGGTGACCACGAACAGAATGCCGCGGCGGTTGAATTCCTCGCTTTCAAAGTCCTTTTTGGGATAGGTGGGGGAGACCTCCTTGACGGGGAGGTCGGGGTGATAGACGCGCGTGCTGCACACGGGGCATACGGTTTGCCCGTCGGACAGCTCCACGCCGCATTTGATACAAAACATAGTCAGGGGACCTCCTTACTTTCTTGTATTGCTCTCTGCCACCACGTGCACGCCGCGCTCGCGCAGCACCTCGTACAGGTGGCGTTCCAAAAGCGGCTCACTGACGTTACGGGTGATGTTGAACATCATTTTGCCCTTAAAGGTGATCAGGGAAGTGTTATATCTCTGGAATTTTCCCGTGCCCAGAACGAAATCCATGCGATCCACGTAAGCTTCAAATTCGGGCGGCATGCGGGATACGCCCAGATTGGAGAAGGAATAGCAGGATTTGCGCTCGCCCACTGCATTGTAAACGCCGCTGATGACGAGATTTTTGAGGGGCAGGGGAGCGGCACGGACGAGAAGACCGCGCTCGCTTGCCACGTTGGCGGCAATGATGGCTGCCATGCGTCTGGGGGTGATCTGCAGCTTCATCTGATGATGCACGCTCTGGCACAGCTCCTCGAACGTGTAGTCACCGTATTTGGTTTCCACGCCGGGAATGGTGTAAAGGATAAAGTTGCGCAGAGTTTTGGAGGGGAACAGGCTGCGCAGATTGACGGGCACGAAGATCTTGATGGGCTTTTGCCTTGCGGGGTTGCGCACCTGCTGTCGTTGCAATCTGTCCAGTGCCTCGATCTGCACCGCAGTCAGATAAGCGGTTGCGGTCACACCCTGCTCCTTTGCCAATGCCAGTACCTGCGCGGAGTCCAGGATAAAGGTGGTGTTGGTACGGAAGCCGTCGACCTCGCGCACACCGCGGATCAGGTAAGCGTCGGTGTCCTTGCGGGAGAGCGCGTGCTTGCCCGCGTACTTGAAAAAGCTGTCCTCTAGCTCCTCGGGATCGGGCTCCTCCAATCTGTCAAGCACGCCGTTGCCCTGCGGCACCTTGACGCCGTATTTCTGATAGATATATTCGGCAACGAGAGTCTTTAAGAACACAAGTCCGCCGTTTCCGTCGGTCAGCGAGTGGAAAAATTCCACCGCGACGCGCTTTTCATATACAAAGACGCGGAACGCGCATTTGCTGATATCGGAGGAGGACATACGGGAAAGGGGATAAGGCTTTTCCTCCAGAATTTCGGGTGCGGAGGGCAGCTCCTCCAGGTAATACCAGAAAAAGCCTGCCTTGATGCGCACTGCAATGGAGGGGAAGCGGCGCACGGTCACGTCCAGCGCTGTGCGCATAGCAGCCATATCCACGGGCTCGGTCATGGTGGCGGAGAGGCGGAACACGTTGCTCCAGTTGCGCGTGCGTGCAGCGGAAAACATTTTGGCAGCGTTATCCAGCTCCATCCAGCGCAGCTTTTTTTGGTGGGGAACGCAGCTCTTGATAAACTTGCGTATGCGGGAAAAATCGCGGTCGTAGTCCTTGATGCAGTAAAGCACGTAGCCGTGCCACATGTCGGGCGTGACCACAAGCTCGCTTTGTGCGCCCGCGTCCAGCAGCCTTTGGTGCAGGGAGGTGGCGTCGTCCACAAGGATCTCGGCACCGCCTGCGAAGATGAGCGAGGGCGGCATGCCCGCAAGATCGCCAAACAAGGGTGAGGCGAGCGGTGCGGATTTTGCTGCGTAGTCCTGTTCTTTGTCGTCACAGGTGTTGGGATAGACGTTTTTGGCATTGCTTTTTTGCGTATCCGTGCCGTAGAGGTAGCAATCTGCAAAGAATTTCAGCCGTTCGGGTGTCAGGGTAGGGTCGGTTTTTTCATTGGTCTTGTAGCTTTGTGCCGTGCCGGTTAGATCCACCCAGGGAGAAATGGCAAGAACGCCTGCGGGCATGGTGCGCCCCTTGGCTTTCAGCTGCAAGCAAAGCGAATAGCAAAGTCCGCCGCCCGCGCTCTCGCCGCAAAGCATGATCTGCGAGGGGGCGTAGCCGCTCGAGAGCAGGTAGCCGTAAGCGTCCTCTGCGTCGTCAACGGCGGCAGGGAAGGGGTGTTCGGGGGCAAGACGGTAAGCCACGCACAAAACGCGCACGCCGCAGCGAGCGGAAAGCGTTGCGGCACCGCCCTTGGCGTAATCCAGGTCGCCGCAGGTGTAGCCTCCGCCGTGCAGGTAGAGAATGATGCCCGAGGAAACCTCGTCGCGCGGCTTGACCATGCAGGCGGGCATATCGCCTATGGTGAAATCCTCAAAGGTAACGTCGCTTCTGTTGGTGGCAGACATCAGCTTGCCCACTCTTTCCTGCCATACACGGGCGGTCGTGAGCGAGCAGCCTGCAATAAAGGGCTTGAGCAGACTCAGGCGTGAGCGCAGAATCAGTGTGCCTTTTTTCATAAATCAAGCCTCCTTTCGTGGTGAGTAGGGGCGAGTATTTCGGCAGAGCCGAAATGCGAATCACCCGTGGTTGAGTTCATATAAGTGTATTGGCGGGCGATTCTTGAATCGCCCCTACAAGAGTCGGTTAAAATATCAACTGCTTTGCCGCGGTGGTACGGCAGGTATCGGTGTCCACCGAGAACAGGACTGCGTGGGCGCGCACCTTGCCATCCGCAACAGAGAAGCGCGCGGGCATGTGGTCGCGCAGCATCCGGAGTACGGGTTCGGTTTTCGCGCCGATAATGCCGCCCTCGGGGCCTGTCATACCAAGGTCGGTAATATATCCCGTGCCGCCGGGCAGGATTTGCA
>JAGBXH010000251.1 GCA_017629395.1 Clostridia bacterium
GTGGTAGGCAAAACGCATCACGCATCCTCGTACGTGACAATTCTCGAGCCCGTGACGGAGACCGAGGCATGAGCCGCGCTATCATTCCCGGCAGCTTTGACCCCATGACGTTGGGACATAAGCAGGTTATCGCTGCCGCAGCCGAGATATTTGATGAGGTGGTCGTGCTGGTTATGCATAACGACATGACCAAGTACGTCAAGGACGCCAAGGTCAAGGAATATGCCTTTGATACTGACGCACGCGTGCACATCGCGCGCCTGACCTGTGCGGACATTCCGAACGTGCGCGTGGAAACGCGCGGTGGACTTTTGATCGATGCTTTTGACGAATTTGAAGGCAGTGCCATCGTCAAGGGTATTCGTAATGAGCAGGATTTTGCCTACGAGCAGATCCATGCCGCTTGGAACCTTGCGCACAATCCCCGTGCACACACGCTGTATTTGCCCGCTGACCCCGCATACGCGCACGTCAGCTCCACCCTGGCAAGAGAACGACTTGCCAAAGGGGAGGATCTTTCCGACATCCTCGCCCCCGAGGCACTTGCGTGGATAATAAGATAATAAAATGTAATGAGGTGTAGCATGAGCAAAAAAATTGTTAGAATCAACTCGATCATAACTGCCGTTATACTGTTTTTGTATGCAGGACTGGGTTTGTTGAACGTGCTGCTGAGGCTTTTGTCAGGCATTGCAAGAATCACCCTTCCTACAGGTGTGATGCTTTGCCTTGCGGTATTGTTGCCCACCGTCGTGCTGTTGATCTTTGGTATCATGCAAACCAAGAAAAAGCAGGGAAAGGCTGACCTGATCTTTTCCATCCCAACGCTGATCGTCAGTATCATCTGGATCATCTTTGCTGTCTTGAACTGGATTATTGCGCTTTTCGGCAACGTGATCACTGAAATTTACTACAAAATGGATATTGGTGTGCCGCTGGGCGATTTGATTTCATTCATATCTTATCTCAACATCGCGTATATGATGCTGACCACGGTAATTGCGCTGTATCTACTTGCCGTGTTTATCATCAGGGTGCTGTGCGCAAAGCAAAGATGGTTGCAGATCAAGGCGGAGCTGCATAAGCCTGCTGCCGCATTGCTGATTCTTGTTCCCAATCTGCTTTCCTTGATCCAAACGCTTCTCCATCCAATATTTAATCGCATGGGTATGGACATATTGGTTATGTTTGCCGAAATTTACTCGATTGCATCGTTCGTTATTACCACCGCGCTGACGCTCGCGCTTGCCGTTTTCGTCCTCGTTTTCGGTTTGATCATCAAAAAGCAGCCTGCGGCTAAGGTGCAGGAGCCCGAACCCGCTTCCGAACAAAAGCAGTCTGCCGATCTGCCTTTCAATGTCCCGGCAGGCGTGAGTACGGACGACCTGTAATTTGTGTGCTGAAATACTACATAAAGGAGCTTTATCATGAACAAAAAAGCGATTATAACAAGCATTGTGATCTCGCTGACCGTCAGCCTGCTTTTCGGCGGATTACTTATCGGTGCAGGTGCACTGGTCATTTTCTTCCCGACCATTATTGACGTAGTAATCAACGCTGCCTTTGCTTTGATCGGTCTGTCGTTGATCTTGACCACCATTCCCAATCTGATCGTCGGCATTGTCAACTTCAAGCAAAAGAAAGCTAAGTTTGATCTGATCTTTTCTGTAATCACAATCGTGGTTGGCGTGATTCTGGGCATTCACGGCTTGACCTCTGTTCTTCTTGCCATTGGATTAAAGGTGCTGATGGTGCCTGCACTTGTGAACATCGTTCGCATCGGCATGGCAGTTCTGCAATATGCTCTGTGCGGTATTGTCGCGCTTTATCTGATCCTCTTGCCGCTGATCCGCATTCTCAAGGCAGAGAACAAATGGACGCAGTTTAAGCTGGAAATGATTAAAATGATCTTTGGTGCCGTGATCGTCGTGCTGTTGATCTGCGGTCTGCTGGCGGCTGTGCTTGGCAGAGTGATCGGTCTTTTCCTGATTGCAATCGGCGTATTGACCGTGCTGCTTGCTTTGGCAAACTTCATTGTGGGCTTGATCGGCATCAAGAAGGCAGACAAAAAGTCCGCTGTCAAGCTGGAAATGGATCTTGACGGTGACGGTGTTGCAGACGCCGTGATCTCCAAGGACGAATAATTTGAAAAATAGAAAAAAAGAGAGCTTTGCCCAACTTCTCATAAGGAAGTTGGGCAGTTTTATTCGCCTTTGGCGAGTTCTATTGCTTTGCAGTGATATTCGGCTTTCGCCGAGTGGTATTCGCTACGCGAGTTTTTGGCGAATAAAATATCACTGAAGCCGCAAGTCTTCAATATCACTATTGCGATAGCAATAATATCACTCCGACGAAGTCGGAATATCACTCTTGCTTTTTCTGCCGATTTGTGTTATAATGGGACTAACGAAAAGCTCCCTCCGAGAGGGAGCCTATGGTTGCGCTCGCGCATCTTTAGGGGTATGGGCTTTGCCCGATGTGCCTTTGTATTACAAAGGCGAAACTGGTAATAAAAAAGACGATGTGTTTGAATTCGGGAGGTATGAGATGCAATATCATGAAAATACAGTAAAATACATATTTCGCGATACCGATGATATAGGAGAGGATGATTACGATATTGAGGGAGAGGACTATCGAGAGCTGATAGATATTTGCTGTCAATATTGTTCTGTTGTTTCATTTGATCTATATCCACAATGGGCAGATGAGGAATATCTCATGCAGATACAGCAACACTTAATCAAGCGTGATAATACATATAGGAGAGTGGTTGAAGAATTCGGATCGTACGTTACAGGGGCTGATAAACGATATTATACCGTTTGCGCGGAGATGTGCGAATTATTGAAAAAAGGAAATAATATTTTCTCTTGGTTTTGGGAAAAAGAGCCCCCATTTCATTTCGAAAACCTGACTTTTTATAGGAATGACGGAACCGTATTTTTTGAGTCTATCACGCATGAAGGAGAATGTTATCTTTATGCTAAGGAAACGGAGGACGTAATCCGAATCGTATCAAACGAACACTGGGAGAAAAATCCTAAGCCGTTGCAGGGCGATTTTTACAGTCTATATTTGGAGGCAATAGAAAAGCTCAAAAAGAAAGATTGACGGAGCAGAGTTCCATTGCAAAATAACCCCGACAGAATCTGTCGGGGTTATTTTGCAATGTATCAATTTTCGCGCTAACGGACAGTCGAGGACGCCTATCCCTACAATACTACTTGCTAACTTCCTTATGAGAACCAGCCCTTTGAAGCTCTCTTTTTTTGGTTTAGATGGATTTGCGTGCTCTTAAAATTGAAATTCTCAGTCGGATTACGCGGACTTTTTTGCTTTTTGTCCCAGCTTTTGCCAGAATTTGAAGGTGAATGTCCAGGCGGTTGCGGCAACGACTACAAGGAAGTAGCGCACGGCGTGTGCTGCCATGTGTCCGTTAAATACGGCGTTGAGCAAGGGCTTGGAGCCTTCTTTGACAAGCATCACGATACCGACGCCCAGCAAAAACTTGAGCAGCTGTGCCCACCAGACGGCATTGGTGTCGTAGTGCGTGACTTTGTCGTCAAGCACGCGGAAGACCAGCATACCGAGAATGCAGCCAAGCATGGTATACGCGTTCTTCAGGGCTGAATTGTAATTGGCAACGTTTTGCTCTGCAAACACGTCTGCAGGGAAGGGATACACGTACAGATAAATCAAGAAGGACAAGGTCAGCACAAGCATACAGCCCATCGTGATATAGATGACGTAGGGGTGCTTTTCATTCAGTCGCAGCAAAAGATCGAAGCCAACGATCAGAATCAGCGCAATGCCCATGGAAACCACAACGTCCTGGGGCGTATGTACGCCAAGATACATGCGCGAGAAGGGAACGAGGATCACGCCGGCAATGCAAAGCACCTTGATCCACCGCTGTTTTGCGCAAACACCGAGCGAGCCGAGCATGCCAACGCTGTTTTGCGTATGACCGCTGGGGAAGGAATATCCGCTTGCACCCTCTCTTGCAGATTCCACGATCTCAAAATTCGGATCTTGTATCCACGGGCGGGGAATGCGGAAGATCATTTTCAAAAATTGATTGACGACCATGCCCGTAAAGCCTACCATGAGTACCATGTAGCCGTCACGTTTGTTGCAGCACCACAGCAAAAACAGCCCAAGTGCCAGAAAAAACGTTTCCTCACCCACTAAGGTGATGGCTTGCACGATCACGTCAAATACGGGATTGCGAAGCTCTTGTAAAAAATATAATACCTCCATAACTTACTTCCTTTCGTTGAATTATTCACAGTATAGCACGGAAAATTTCTGCTGTCAAGCAAAATTATTCAATACGGGTGTAAAGCTCTTGACAAATAACGGCCGGAATTGTATAATAAAGTATATGTAAATTAACAAATAACGGAGGTAATTCCAATGAAACAATTTCCGATCGGCGTAATTCTTGAGTCATTCCGCACCGATACCAAGACCGCAATTGAGACTGCTGCGCAGATGGGTGTGCAAGGCTTGCAGATGTATTGCACTTACGGTGAGCACGCTCCTGAAAATATGAGCGCGCAACAAAGACGCGAGCTTTTGGATATGGTTAAGTCGCACGGACTTCGCTTCTCTGCAATCTGCGGTGACCTTGGCATGGGCTTTGGAAATCCTGAAAAGAATCCCGGCGCAATTGAAAAATCCAAGCGCATTCTTGAGCTTGCCAAGGAGCTGGAGACCGATATTGTTACGACGCACATCGGTGTTGTGCCGGAAGACCCCGCGCATCCCAGATATGCGATCATGCAGGAGGCATGCGGCACGTTGGCTGCTTTTGCCGATAGCATGGGCTCTCATTTTGCAATCGAGACCGGACCCGAGACCAGTGCAGTGCTCAAGAAATTCCTTGACTCTCTGGGCTCTCGCGGTGTTGCCGTTAACCTTGACCCCGCAAATCTCGTCATGGTATCTGCCGACAACCCTGTCGAAGCGGTTCACAACCTCAAGGATTACATCGTACATACCCACGCAAAGGATGGCGTGATGCTGCATCGCGGCAATCCCGAGTATATTTACGGTGTGGTGCATCCCGTTCCTCAGGAATTTGCGGGTATTCAGTACTTTGAAGAGGTTCCGCTTGGCACGGGCGGCGTACATTTCCCGACCTATCTGCAGGCACTGGACGATATCGGCTATAGCGGATTTTTGACCATTGAACGTGAATGCGGTGACAATCCCAGAGGTGATATCCAAACCGCGATCGACCACTTGACCGGCATTATGGGTAAATAAGAGGGAAGCATGATGAAAATTTCTGTCAGTTCTTATTCCTACTATCAGGCGATCCGTGACGGACGTTTGACTTTGGAGCAAACGATCGATAAAGCACATGAGATGGGCTTTGAGGCAATTGAATTTTTGGATATGCCGGGGGCTACCCAGGCAGAGAGAATCGCTTTTGCAAAGGCGCTCAAGGAGCGTGCGGATTCGTACGGCATGGTGATCAACGCCTATACCATCGGTGCAAATTTGTATCACGACACGGCAGAAGCAAACCAAGCTGAGGTTGACCGCATGAAGGCACAGGTGGACGTTGCGTCGGTGCTTGGCTGCTCGGTCATGCGCCATGACGTTTGCTATTCCGTTACCAAGCAGGGAAATGGCAGAAGCTTCGGGCTGATGCTGCCAACCATTGCGGATAACGCGCGTCAGATCACAGAGTATGCTGCACAGTGCGGCATTATCACCTGCTCCGAAAATCACGGATATATCGCGCAGGATTCTTACCGCGTAGAACAGCTTTTCAATGCCGTAGCGCATGATAACTTCGGCTTGCTTGTGGACGTGGGCAATTTCGTGTGTGCAGATGAGGATAACGTAACTGCCGTTTCTCGTGTAGCACCCTATGCAGTACACGTGCACGCAAAGGATATGTATAAGTCGAGTGAGCCCAAGCCCGGATATGGCAGAACGCGCGGTTGTAACTATTTTGCAGGTGCTGCTGTCGGCGAGGGGGATTGCAACGTACAGAAGTGCATTGAGATCATTCGCGCTACCGGCTACGATGGCTACTTCTCAATCGAATTTGAGGGTGCAGAGGATTGCTATGCCGCTATCGCAAGAGGCTACGAAAACCTTAAGCGTTTTCTTTCCTGATCGCTATGAGTCAACGATTTCGTATAGATCATGATCTGCATCTGCATTCACAGCTTTCCTTGTGCTCAAACGACCCGGAGCAAACGGCAGATGCGCTGCTTGCTTACGGTGTCAAAGAGGGACTTTCGGACGTTTGTGTGACGGATCATTACTGGGATGAAAACGTACCCGGTGCAAGCGGGTGGTACGCAGCACAGGACTATGCACACGTTGCGCAGATTCTGCCGCTTCCCCAAAGTGAAGCATGCTGCATGCATTTTGGCTGTGAGATAGACATGGATCAATTTTTGACGCTCGGTATTTCAGAGAAAAGACTTGATGCGTTTGAGTTTATTATCGTACCAACGAGCCATTTGCATATGACGGGCTTTACCATTGCTCCCGAGGACGTCTCCGTCGAGCGCAGAGCAGCGCTGTATATGCAACGTAACCATGCGCTGCTTGATATGGATCTGCCGTTTTATAAAATGGGGCTTGCCCATTTTACCTGCAGCCTGATGGAAAGAAACTGTGAAGGCAGCCGTGATGATATTCTTGATGCAATTACGGACGCGGAGTTTGCTGAGCTGTTTACACGTGTTGCTAAATCGGGTATGGGGGTCGAGCTGAATATGAATCTTCATGATCCCGAGAGCGAACGCACTATGCGTCCTTACCGTATTGCTAAGGCGCAGGGCTGTAAGTTTTATCTGGGCTCGGACGCGCACCATCCCAAAGCGCTTGGCGAGGCACGCGCACGCTTTGAAGCGGCGATCTCTGCTTTAGAGCTTTCCGAGGACGATAAGTTCAGACCTTTCGTATAAACTACAAGCAGAGGCTGCTTCATTGCGGCCTCTGTTTTCATGTTTGTATGCAGTTTACCGGAATGTTTTGAAAAAAGATGCATGACAAATGCAGAAAAAATCGCAGTAATGGGCAGAAAGCTATTGCATTCTCAAAAAAACTTGTGTATAATAGGATCAATGCGTGCTTATGGTAAGTCAATTGAGATCTTACTTATGAATAAAGACGGAATCACGATTCCTACGTCGGAGGAAATGCAATGACTAAGCTCAAAGATAAATTCAAAATATTCAAAAAATCATACTTTCAGATTGCGGGCGTACTGGTTTTGCTCTTGCTGGCTGTTCTGATGGTATGGTTGGGTAATATGACCAGCCTGCAGGCAGAGCCTGCCTTGATTGCACAGGTATATTTCGATGGAGAGTACCGTATAGAGGACGGTGAATGGTATGAGATCACGCCCGGGGAGCACATTCCCGCTACCCAAGGCGACGTAACGCTGCGAGGTAATTTCCATATGCTGGCACCGGACGGCGAGTACGTTGATATATACAGGGGAGAGGTGCCGATCGCATTCTATATCAACCATATCAATCTGACCATCCGTGAAGCGGGGAACGACCCCTTTGTCATTGATATGGAAAATCCGATGTATACCGATTCTGTTTGCGGTGAAGCGTGGGAAGCTTATTTTCTGACGAGTGAGCCCGAGGAGACGATTGAGATATTGGTGCACAATCCTCATGCATACGGAAATGAAACCGCAATTGACGACCTGCTCTCTTCCATGGCATTCTGGACGGGCATTGAGTTCGAAAAGGGTGTTTTAAGCGAGGGAGAGGGGCAGAGAAATACGGGAATGCTTTTGATGTTGGTTTCCTTCGTATTTCTCGGAATTGCGCTGTTCTCCAGCCTGATACACATCAAAAGCAATAAGCTGATCTGGCTTTTGGGACTGGTGGTAATGTTTGCGGGCATCTATTTCTCTTACAGCTCTGACGGCGTTTCCTTCTGGAGTGAATCCATTATTTCCAATACGAATATGCTTGGATGCTCCATGATGCTGTATATGCTGTTTCTGTTGATGAGCATTCTGTATTTTCTCAAAGACACGAAAATGGTGGGCAAGATCACGGTAGCTGTATTGGCGACGTTCGATGCCGTGCTCTTTGTATTGCCCATCGTGACGAACGTGTATTTTTACGATACTTGGATCTGGTGGATTGTGCTGCAGAGTATTGCCAACATCACCATGCTGATCTGCCTTGTAAGGGAGATCCTGAAAGCAACAAAAAAGGAACGCTTGCTGGCTCTGTGTGCCTCTTTTCCGCTGATTGCCTTCTTTGTCGATATCGTTGGTACGTATCTTGGCTCTTGGCAGGGTGGCATGATATCGGGATACGTGTTCTCCGTGCTGTTTGCCGTTGCTATGGTCATGGTGCTCAAGCTGATCCCCGAAAGCATCAATGCGACTACCAAGGCAAAGGAGCTGGAGATGGAAAAGATCGTGCTCAACGCGCAGCTTGCCGAAAGCAGAATATCCACGATGATGAGCCAGATTCGCCCGCACTTCATCTACAATACGCTTGGCAGTATCGAGCAGCTGTGTAAGCTCGATCCTCCAAAGGCAGCAACGCTTGTTCACAATTTTGCCAAGTATTTAAGAGGCAATTTCGGAGAGCTTGATAACCCCAAGCCTATCTTGATGTCACAGGAAATGGAGCACGTTCGTCACTATATCAACATTGAAAACGTGCGATTCCCGGACATGACCTTCACGTTTGAAATGAATTCGGATGATTTCCATATCCCGGCACTTACCGTGCAGCCGATTGTGGAAAATGCCATCAAGCACGGACTTATGAAGCTGCCGCGAGGGGGAACGATCCATGTGGTGGCATTTGAGACTGAAAATGCTTACTGCGTCTCTGTTGTGGACGACGGCGTGGGCTTTGATACTTGTGAAGTGCTTGATGATCGAAAGCACGTAGGGCTTCGCAATATTCGTGAAAGATTAAAGGTAATGGTGAACGGTACGCTTGATATTGAAAGCACCAAGGGCGTTGGCACTAAGGTGCTGGTTACCATTCCAAAGGAGGGAAAGGTATGATCGTTATAGCAGTAGATGATGAAGCGTTGATGCTCGGTGCTTTGGCAGCGGCTCTTGAGGAGTCCCCGGATATCTCTGAGGTCAACAAGTTTTCGGATTGCGATGAGGCTCTTGAATTTGCAAAAAATCATCCGATAGATATCGCCTTTCTCGATATCAATATGCGTGGAATGGGTGGTCTTGCGCTTGCTGAATCGATTGTATCCGTTTGCCCTGCGTGCAAGATCGTGTTTTGCACAGGGTATGAGGAATATGCAATTCCGGCGTTCAAGCTGCATGCATCCGGATATTTGATGAAGCCTATATCGGCAGAGGACGTGCAGGGAGAGATCGATAATATCAAGGGCGTTCAACAAAAAGCAAAGCTTTTGACCGTTAAGTGCTTTGGCAATTTCGAAATATACGCCAACAATGAAATGCTGACCTTCAAGCGATTGAAGACCAAGGAGCTGTTTGCCTTTCTCGTAGACCGAAACGGAGCCGGCATGACTGCAAAACAGATCTGTGCCGTGCTGTTTCCGGATGATACCGATGATACGAAAAATGCTGCGTATTTACGTCAGCTGGTCATGGATCTCAAAAACACGCTCAGGGCGGTGGGCGCAGAGGCTGTTCTGTGCCACGAAACGCCGTGCTATCGTGTTGATACCGCATTGCTCAAGTGTGATTATTTCAGCTACCTGGAAACCGGAAAGCCGGAATTTCACGGAGAATATATGACGCAGTACAGCTGGGCAGAGGAGACCTGTGCCATGCTGCTGTTCAAATAATCCCCAAGCATCCTGCAAGGGTGTGCAAAAAATGCACACCCTTGTTTTTTTGTGTTTCTTGTAACGCTTTTGTAACGCAAGAGGTGTTAAAATTTGTGTGTATATTGGATATTATTTTCAAAATGTCATGATACATAAAAAATCAAAGCAAGAAAGGTGTTTTTCATCATGGGCAGTTATATCGGAAATTGTTTTGATAAGCAACCCGTCAATATGGGACGGCAAAGAGAATTGGATGTTGCCAAGGGTATTATCATCATTTTTATGCTGCTTTCTCATGCAATTGAGATCGTGGGATGGTATTTTGAACCGCATGCTGCGGATGGCTTTTTTTGGTACGGCTTTGACAGGCTCATAAAGGGAAGTGCGCCGGTATATATGATCTGTATGGGAATCAACCTTTGCTACAGCAAAAGGCAGAACGTAAAGGATCTTGTTCACCGAGCAATCAACACCTTGGGGATCGTTGTATTACTTGAATTTTCAAGAGCGTTTCTTCCTTGTCTGATCGAATGGCTGATCTTCCGTGATCCGGCGTCTATGATCTATGCAAACGAGATCGTTTGCACGGATATTATGCAGTTTGCAACGATTACGTTTTTTGCATTCGCGCTGTTCAAGTGGCTGCGACTCGGCTTTGTGCCTATGCTTGCAATTTCCGCTGTGTGCTCAATAGCGGGTCAGCTTTTGCAGGGCGTTTCAACCGGCTCTGTCGTTTTAGACCGTATCGCGGGCTTCTTCTGGAACTCCAATCCCACCTCGTTCTTCCCGTTCCTTAACTGGTTTATCGTTCCCGTCATTGGTTATGGCTTGGGTAAGCTTTGGATGAGGCTGAAGGATAAGGATGCCTTTTTCAAGCTGGTGACGCCCATCAGTATCGTCATCACGGCTGCCTACTACTTCTCTATGCTCCTCGTCGGCAGATGGTATTATTTTTCCGGCGAAGACTATTGCGGAATCGGAATTCTTGACGTCGTGTTCATGACTGTAATCTTTTTTGTCGTCGTGGGTGGTGCCTACTATTTGTCAAAGCGTCAATGCATCGTGACGCGGTATTTTGATTCACTGGGTCAACGGTTAACCTCTGTGTACTGTATTCATTGGACGATATACTGCTTCCTCTACCTTGCGCTGCTTTGCGTGCTGAGGGGGAGATACATGCCCTTGTGGTCGGTGCCCTTTGTTGCAGCCGCGGTGCTTGTCGTATCGGACCTTTGCTCTCGCTTCTATAAAACCGTTCTGCTAAAAAGAATTCGAAAGCACAGAACGGAGCGTGGCTGAAAATTTTCGCGAATTTAGAATTTTATTCTGTTGCTTCTGTAATTTGTAACGCCTTTGTAACGCAGGACTTGTTATAATACGGTGTCCTTGATAATCTGAGTACGTATATTGATAAAAGGGCGTATCTCACGATGCACGGGATGAAAAATTTATGAATTATTATAGCGCAACTTTATACTGAATAGATATTATTGATAATGGAGGTAACCAATGACGGTTGTATGTGTGGACGATCATCCCATTATGCTCCAAGGATTGCGGGAAACCGTGCAACAGCTTTTGCCGGATGCAAGCGTTGGTGCTTTTGCAAACGCAGATGATGCGTTTTGCTTTGCAAAGGAAAATGGATGTGATGTTTTGATCGGTGAGATCGAGCTGTGCGGTGTTGACGGACTTACGCTTGCCAAAAGCGTGAAAAAATTGAATCCTCAAGTGAATATTATATTTTTGACGGTATGCGATGAAAAAGAGCATGCCAAAGAGGTGCTTAAGATCAAGCCCAGCGGTTATCTTGTAAAGCCCGCCGATCGAGAGCAGCTTGAAAGCGAGCTGAAGAATCTCAGATATCACGCATCATGAACGAACTGTTAGGAGATCATTATGAAAATCAGATTTAGCTGGAAATTACTTTCTCTTTTTCTTGTTATAGTAACGCTTTTAACTGCGTTGCCCCTGAGTGCTTTTGCGCAAGGGGAGACGACCGGTGAAGAGCAAGAGGTTTACCTCAAAGCCGTAAAGCTTGCACAAGGCTCTAAGGAAAGTGCTAAGGAAGAGCTTGCTGCGGAAGGATATATCTTCCTTGAGCAAAACCTGAATGAGGGCACGGGACAGAGCGGTGTATGGATGGGATACCAGACAACGACCGACCCGACTCAAGCAATTTACGACATGAAGCTGATGAATATGAAGGGCGGATTTACGCTGACAAGCATGAAGGAAGCGCTTGCCACGCAGGAGTCCGCATTTGCCGAAATGACTGCGGATCTCAACTATCTGGTTGAGGAATTCATCGAAGCATATAATGAGGGTAGCGTGCCCGCCCAGAAGGCGTACAAGGCACTCAACTTCTTCCGTGTTGTCAACGGAGAGACAGAGCTTGCCGAGGAAAATGGGTTGGGATATCAGATCGTCAACGGTGGGGTAACGCAGCCTATGCTTACCGAGATTATTATGTTCTGTAATCCCGATCTTGTGGACAGTATCGTAAAGATCCTGACCATGGGCATTCAGATCAGAAATGAAAACTGGATGCAGCAGCTTTCCGATGTGGGACCGTATGATGCAGATACGTTCTACATGGAGGACGAAGCCGAGCTCAGACGCCGCGCAGAACAGCTTCTGAACGTGCTCAGCCTCTATGCCGGTGCGTATAACGCAATGGAAAAGAGCGGCATCATTCCCGATAAATTGAATGAGAACTTTGAATCCGAGTATGATAGCGAAAAGCCTACGCAGCTTGTGACTGCCGAAGAAGCAGATCTCAAGAAGCTTGACGAGAGCCGTTATAAGTTCTACAAGATCGCATTTGACGAGCTTGATAAATACAGCTACGGTAAAGACGGAAAGACTTTGAAGGACTTTTTCTGCTCCCTTGATGAAGAGGGAAGTGAAAAGGAGCTGTATCCCTTGGTATCCGTTTTGACGGACGGTGAGTTTGCCGCACTTTCTTACGGCTGCTTCCTTGAGATGGCAAACGGCGTTGGTGCAACCAGTGAATCGTTTGATTCCTACGATGAGCTTTACGCGACTTTTACCGAAGAAACTAACTCGGTTTATCTCTATACGGGCGTAGATGAGGTTTTGTTTAACGAGGAAATGATCATTGGCTTTACCGAAACTGCACAGCGTCATATGGCGTCTACCGGTGAGCTTGAATTTTTCGATAAGGAAAGCACGCACGAAGAGACCATGGACGCAGGCATCCGCGTGGCAAAATGCATTGCCGCATCGGGCATGGCAATTATGGGTGTTACCAAGATCACAATGGGCGTGATCGTGCTGGTCAGTGTTTTCAGCACGACTGTAGCTGAATCTATTGCCACGGGTGCTCTTGCAGGCTTTATGAAGTTCTGCACCGCAATCAGCGGAGGCTGGGCACTCTTGATCGTGCTTGTTGCTGTTGCGCTTGCAGTTGCCATTACCTACATCGTTGCGGTGATTCAGGAGTCGATCCACGGCAAGATCGACTGGGAAGATAACCCCATGCCCAAGTATCTGTACGACGTCAAGGAGGTCACGTTCAGCCAATCCTCCGATGACGGTATTACCACCGAGTTCATGAAGCGCCCCGTATTTGCTCTTTACGAGGCAGTTACTGACGTTGACGGAGAGGTTGTGGATCTGAACGCGCGCTCCAAGGACGCATCGCAGTGGATCGAGCTGTTCGTATCCTACGACAGACAGGGTGATGACGCAAAGCCCATCAAGGCAGAGGATCTGCTCGTGCAAAAGGGAAGCGGTGAGACCCCTGACGGCTACGTGCCGCTTACGCGCTTTGGTGAGGTGATTGCTTACGACCTTAACCAGTGGGACGACGACGATGACGTTAACGGCATTTATGTTTTCTATAAGCAGGATCAGGAAGTAGCCGCTGAAAGCGGAACGACCTATTATATTTCCGACGTATATCTTCAGTCCGGTGAAAGCGATGCGCATTGCATCAGCCTTTTGCAGGCAGCGGGATATACACCCATCAACGTCAACCTTTCTCCCGATTGGGATGACGGTGACTTTGCATTTAACGATAAGGTATACGCATACATTGGATATAAGGTGACCACCAATGAGAAAAACGCAATTCGCGATATGCGTGTGGATTACGGCCCGACCAGGGGAGAAATCCGGAACGGTGCTGCGACCTATGCGGAGTGCGGAAGCAATGGTGCGATCACGCTTTATGCCACCAAGTATGACGAAGCGGGCACGCCCCTGCTTGCAGGCGGCATCGTCTGCGTGAACAACCGCGACCAAGCCCCCTTGGGTTACGAGCCCGTCAACCTGTTCGGTGGCGGCCCTGCAGTTTCGTTCAACGTTTCCAGAGATGGCATCGGTTTTGAAACCGAGGAAACCTTTGTATACTTCCTTCCCGAAACCACCTTTACAAGCGGAAAGCTGTATCTGGGCGGTGTATCCTTCATCACGTTGGGCTTGATGGGCTCCGACATGAGCAAGTACAACCCCAATCGTCTGCAGCTTGCGCTTGAGCGTCTTAAGGCAAAGGACAGTAGCTACAAAACACAGGACGATACAAAGATCATATCTGACTACCTGTTAATGGAGATCGGATATAACGCGGCTTTGGATTACGCTATTTCCTCCGAAAAGAAGAGCGAGCTGCGAGATAACGTTGTGCTGCACGGCACCTTCAATCCTTACCGTGCAATTTACGAATTAAAGGCAACGGCAATGGAGGATACCCCCAACGTATTTTCCTTTGAAGGCGTAGGGTATTCGGCATGGAACAGAATTGAGTTTACACCCAATACCCCTTCTTATCAGGAATATCACGACTTCTTCCTCTCCTATAACAGCCAAAGCGAGCTTGACTCCTTGGATATGCTCGGTAAGCTTTATCTTGCAGGCAATCCCGCTTCCGATAACCTGTACGATGCAGCCAAGGGACAGATGATGATGCCCAACGAAAAGA
>JAGBXH010000252.1 GCA_017629395.1 Clostridia bacterium
CCTTTTGCCACGGGCACAGCCGCGCGCCGCGCCGCATGAGCATGGACGAATTTACGCACGTGCTGGGGGAGCTGGAGGGCAAGATCCAATTCGTTTACTATCACCTGATGGGCGAGCCGCTGACGCACCCCGACCTGCCCGACATGATCCGCATGGCAAATGCGCGCGGATTTCGCTCGGTCATCACCACCAACGGCACTCTGCTGCAAAAGCGCGGTGGAGAGTTGATTGCCGCTAAGCCCCACAAGGTGTCTATCTCTCTGCACAGCTTTGAGGAGGGCGGCGAGGATGCCATGCACAAATACCTCTCCGAGGTCGCAGATTTTGCCCAGCAGGCGGCAGAAGCGGGCATCATTGTGGTATTCCGCCTTTGGAACAGAGGCTGCGACGGCGGGCAAAACGAGCGCATTGAGGCGTTTTTGCGCGCGCGTCTGCCCGGTGACTGGGTGATCAGCCCACGCGGTGCACGCATCCGCGAAAAGCTTTACATGGAATGGGGCGACCGCTTTATCTGGCCGGACAAGGACGCGCCCGACGGGGGCAACGCGGTCTACTGCTACGGTCTTGGCAATCAATTCGGCATTCTGTGCGACGGCATGGTAGTCCCCTGCTGCCTTGACAGCGACGGTGTGATCAATCTGGGCAACGTGTTCCGAAAACCTCTTGCCGACATTCTGTCTTCCGAACGCGCGATCGCCATCCGCGAGGGCTTTACCTGCCGCCGAGCAACCGAGGACCTCTGCCGCAGGTGCTCGTATGCAAGGAGATTTTGATAAAAAAGCATAACGGGAGTCACGACACGTGACTCCCGTTTTATCCCCCTTTCCGTTAGGATCTTATGTGAGCAAACCCTCTCCGTTCTTTTTGACACCGCGGGCGCAAAAAGAACCAAAAACGCCGATTAAGTTTTTCGAACCTGCGGGTTCGACTCGGGGCTCTGCCCCAAGACCCTGCGAGCCTTTGAAAAGGCTCGACCGAAACTTTTCATGGCGAACGGATTCGTCCGGTCTTGACAAATCCCCTTTCCCGCATTATAATATTTCATATATTTACTTTAAGGAACTTTTCTCATGAAACTCTTTTTACGGGGATTGCGTTCGGGCATTCCCATTGGTCTTGGGTACCTCTCGGTATCCTTCTCATTCGGCATCATGGCGCTGTCCATGGGCTTTACCTGGTGGCAGGCGGTCATTATCTCCATGACCACCGTGACCTCGGCAGGTCAGCTTGCCGCACTTGATATCATGATTCATCCCGCGCAGTACGCCGCCATGCTGATCTCGCAGCTGACCGTCAACGTGCGCTATTCCTTTATGTCCATCTCGCTCTCGCAAAAGGTGTCGGACAAATTCACCGGCATCAAGCGTTGGCTGCTCGGCTTTTTTATGACCGACGAGATCTTTGCCGTGGCTGCCGCCGAGGACGAGGTCGATCCCAAATTCTTTGCAGGGCTTTCGGTCATTCCCTATATTGGCTGGACGCTGGGCACGCTGCTTGGTGCGCTTGTGGGCAACGTGCTGCCCGCAATCGTGCTCTCGGCGCTCTGCCTTGCCATTTACGGCATGTTCCTTGCCATCGTGGCGCCCGTGGCACGCAAATCCCGTGCGGTGCTTGCCGTGGTGGGCATTGCGGGGCTCTTACATTGCGCGTTCTACTTTATCCCCGGGCTTAATCAAATCTCCTCGGGCATCTCGATCAGCATTTGCGCCATTGTCGCGGCTGTGTTGGGTGCGCTGCTCTTCCCCGTTAAGGATCAAGAGGAGGTGGCAGCATGAAGGACTTCTGGATCTACCTGCTCATTTTAGCGGGCTCTACCTATCTTGTGCGCGCCATTCCCTTTGCCGCCATGCGCAAAAAGATTGAAAACCGTTTTATCAAATCTTTCCTCTATTACATTCCCTACGCCGTGCTGTCCGCTATGACGCTCCCCGCTGCGTTTTACGCCACGGGCAATATCATCTCGGGCGCGGTCGGGCTTGCCGTGGGCGGTTTCTTCGCCTATCGCGGCAAGGGCTTAACATTGGTTGCCGTGGTGTCCTGCGCTGCTGCATTTGCCGCTGAGTGCGTACTGCGCTTGATACAACAAGCATAAAACAAGGCTGTGTCCTCGGACACAGCCTTGTTTTATTATGTGGATCAATATTCTTCGCTAAATGCGCCGAACTCCTCGTTCTTGCCCTTCTTGCAGGGCTTTTCCTCAAGGTAGATCACAATCTTACGGTTGTTCTCAGAGCCGATCGAGTTGGTGGAAACACCCTCAATGTGCTGAATCTCGGAGTGAATGATTCTTCTCTCATAAGGATTCATGGGCTCGAGCATAACGCTCTTCTTGTACTTGAGCACCTTGTCTGCCATTCTTCTTGCCAGCGTGCGCAGGGTCATCTCGCGCTTTGCGCGGTAGCCCTCTACGTCAACGGTGATCTTAACGTACTCTCTCTTAACGCCCTCCTGCTTCTTGTTCGCAGCAAGGTTTGCCAGATACTGCAGAGAATCCAGCGTGTCACCGTGGTGACCGATCAGAACGCCTGCGTTCTCGCCGTCAATGTTGATCAGCTTGTCGTCGTTATCGCCGTCGGTCAGGGTAACGGTCAGATCAAGCTCCATGTCTGCAACCAGCTTCTTCAAAAACTCCAAAGCAAGGTATTCGCCACCAACGGTGTAGCTTGCGCTGATCTTTGCGGGAACGGCACCAATGCCGAACAGACCCTTCTTGGGCTCCTCCAGTACGGTATATTCAATATCTTCTGCACAAGACGCACCGAGCTCCTCTACAGCCTTTGCAACGGCTTCCTCGATGGTCTTTGCGCTTACAACTGTTTCTTTTCTCACAATTCTATCCTCTTGTCAGTCTTATGAATTTTTATCATCGGAGGCATCATCCTTGGC
>JAGBXH010000253.1 GCA_017629395.1 Clostridia bacterium
CCCGAGCTCATGGCAGAGATCGAGGAAAAGGTGCGCGTGCTGCTGGCTGATGGCGACATGCTCGTGGAAGAGGAATTCGATCTGGACGAGGACGAGGATGACGCATTCGACATCCGCGTGCTCAAGGACGAAGACTAAGCTATGACTATCTATATCAAGCGTATCACCCCCGTGCCCGACAAGGGGATCGCGTGGGTGACGCTGCTTTTGCGCGGCGCGGATGCCGAGCAGGTACAAAAGGAGAAATATCCGCTGCTGCTTATGCAGCTTCCCGAGCTTTCGCTGCAGATAGGCGAGATCGACGAGGCGTGTGCCGAGCGCATTGCGGACGCATCGGGCGTCTGCCGTGCCTACGTCAAGGGCTTGACCTCGCTTTCCTACGGAGATCAATCCGTGCGCGGCTTGACGTATAAGCTTGTGCAAAAGGGATGCTCCAAGATGCATGCCGAGCTTGCCGTGCAAATGCTCGCACAGGCGGGATATTTGCGCGAGGACAGCGCGGCTTTGCGCGAGGCAGAGCGTAGCGTGGCAAAGCACCGCAGCCGCAGACGCGTGGAATACGACCTGCAGGCAAAGGGGTACGATGCGCGCGGTGCAGAAGTGCAATGCTATCTTGACGAGGTGGATTTTGATGAGATCTGCTTGATCGCCTTGCGGCAGCAATGCCGACACGGCATGCCCGAGGGCGAGGCGCGCAAAAAGCTGTATCAGAAAATGCTTGCGCAGGGCTTTACCTCGGGGCAACTCAAAGAGGCGTTTGCAGCACTGGATGGGCAAGAAATGTAAATTATTTTTCCGTGTGTGCAAAGATACTTGTAAATATAGAAAAAATCAGTTATAATGTAGGCGGAGGGCAAGCTCTCCGCCTATTCTTCGTAAGGGAGTATCTACATGAAATACATGAAATTATTATCCTCGGTGCTTTGCCTTTTGTTGGTGTGCAGCATATGCGCATGCAGCGGTGAGGTGCTGGAGCAGGGAAATACGGGGCACGGCTCGGGACAGCTCGGCACGCTTGCGCCCTCGGGGCAGGAAACCTTGCCGGGACATCAGAATGATGTGTTTGCCGATGCAGAGCATTTGCTCAGCATTCGCGTGCTGGATACAGGCAAATCCGATTGTATACTGATCAAGCTTGACGAAACCGTGATTTTGATGGATACAGCGGACGCGGATGACTACGGTGAGATCAGCGATTTGCTGCAATCGCTTGGCATTTCGCGTATTGATCATATGATTCTGACGCATTTTGATAACGACCATATCGGTACTGCTGCCAAGGTGATTGAGGATTTTGAGGTTGCAGAGGTGTATATGCCCAACTACGTGCGCGATTCGGGGCTGTACCGCTCGTTGATCGAGTCGCTTGAGGAAAACGCGGGCAGAACACGCGTGCATAAGCTCAACGACGATACCGAGATCGCGCTGCCCACGGGCAAGCTGTGGATCAACGTCTCGCGTGTCTATCCCGAGCTTTCACACGAGCAGCCCATTCCCGAGGACAGCATGGATAACGATCTTTCGCTGATCTGCGGACTGAGCCTGGGTGAATTTTCCGCTTTGTTTATGGGAGATGCAGAGAAGAAGCGCTGCGAGGATTTTGCTGCGCAAACGCAGTACGCAGGGCAGTATGATTTTGTGAAGCTTCCGCACCACGGCAATCAGAACAAGGCTTTGCGTGAGCTTCTTTCGGCTTGCAGAGTGCAATACGGTGTGATTTGCACCGATGCGTTTGTCAGCGTTGAAACGGAGCTTGTCAATCTCATGCTCGGCATGGGTGCACAGACCTACTATTCTTATAACGGCACGTTCCTTTTGCGCACCGACGGTACGCACGTGGAGTGCATGCAGTAAAGGAAGACTATGAAAAAAATACTCATTGTTTATGCTACGAAGACCGGGAGCACCGCTACCGCGGCGCAGCTGCTTTACGACCGCCTTACGGGCAGAGAAGCCATGCTATGCACCACCGATGCACCCGAAGCAGACCCCACCGCTTACGACATCGTGGTCATTGGCGGCTGCATCCGTTACGGCAAATTATATAAACCCGTCAGGGAGTATTTGCAAAAGTGGGATGCGGTGCTGGCAGAGAAGCAGACGGGCTATTTCCTGCTTTGTGGGTATCCCGACAGCGTGGAGGAATACTATGATAAGGTGCTGACAGGGGAGCAGGCAGAGAGAGCCTTTGCGCTTGCCTGCTTTGGCGGTGAAATGGTGCCTTCTCATGCAAAGAATTTGTGGGATAAACTGATACTTAAGATTGAGCGCGACAATATCCTGGGCGGCGGTAATAACGGCGACCAGCGCGAGGACATGGTGCTGCCCACCATTTCCGAGGAGAATATTGCGCAGTTTGCGAATCAGCTCAAAGCCCTTTCGCTTTGATTTTGTCAATTTATTGCACATTTTTTGCACAAATTATTCCACTTTTACGCAAAAAACTGTTGACAAAATCGCATTTATGTGATAATATATTACGGTACGAAAAATTGTACCGTAATATTTGACCCATTAGCTCAGATGGCAGAGCACATGACTTTTAATCATGGTGTCCGGAGTTCGACTCTCCGATGGGTCACCAATACAGAGAAGGCACGGAAATTTCCGTGCCTTCTCTGTATTGGTGA
>JAGBXH010000254.1 GCA_017629395.1 Clostridia bacterium
GTCTGATCCAATTTCTTTTCATCTCTTACTCCACGCAAAGACCGCCCCACAGACGCAGGGCGGTTTTTGCTGATATTTTGCAAATTATTTGTTGAAGATTTCGATCATGTCGTTGTACTCAGTCAGCGACAGAGGAACCAGCACGCAGTTATCACGAACCAGCTTGGACTCCTGGATATCCGAGATGATACCCTTCAGCGTGGAAGAACCGTCATCCTCCAGAGCCTTCTTCAGCTCCTTATCCGACTCGAACTCAAGAACCATGCAGTACTTGTCAAAAATCAGGCCGTCCTTCTTGAAGAAGTGGAAGGTGCAGTTGAACTCGCCACCCTCCAGCTCGCCGGCGATCGCCTTAGCGGTGGAGTTGCCATCATCATCTTCACTAACGTAAGTATACTCGGCATCCTCAAAATTCTTCTTGATCTTGCCGAAAGCAGAACCGCAGGAAACCAGCGTGAGCAGAAGCATCACAGCAAGCAGCGAAACAGCAATTACTCTTGTCATCGTCTTCATGTCAAATACCTCTCTTTACATAATATTGTCCCGACAGTATACGCTACCGTCTACTGCCTTGTGTCTACATTATACACGGAATTCGTGCAAAAATCAAGTCCTTCGCGCAATTTTCGTGAAATTGCACAGCGAGATCACTGATTGAAGACCTCGATCATTTCCTCGCGGGGATTGAAGCCCAGCTCGTTGATATCAAAGGCGAGCGGGATCAGAATGCAGTTATCTCTGACCAGATCCGACCCCTGCAGATCCTCGATGATACCGCGAAGCGTATTCATATTGTCCGCGGCAAGTGCCTTGGTCAGCTCCTTATCGGTCTTGAACTCAAGCACCATACAGTACACGGGGATCTTCCAAATGACGGGCTTTTTGAAGAAATGGACGGTGCAGTCCAGATCGCCCTGCTTGAGCTCGGTCGTGATGGTCTTGGCGGTCTCGTTGCCCTCGTCGTCCTGGGAGACGTATGTATACCCTGCCTCGACGAAATTTTCCTTGATCTTGTCAAAGGTCGAGGAGCAGGATACGAGCATCGTTGCCAGCATAACGGTCACCAGCACAAGTGCCACGATTCGGGTAGATACGGTTTTCATAGTCGTTCTCCTTTTATATCATATTATCGGACGCGTGCTGCGTCAGCAGATGGCGTTTTACTCCTCCTGCTGATCGCGACCGTACTCCTCAAGTACAAGTCCCTCATTGTTGCGCAGCGTGTTATCCACGTGCCATTCGTTGTTGAACAGCAGATAATTCTTACCGCGGAAGTCCTGCACCCATTTGACCTCAAACAGATGGAGCGACTTGGGATCGACCCCGTCGGGCACGCGGCGGATGGCGCTGTAAGCCAGCGGATACTTGCGATACTCCACGCCGTACTCCGACTTCATACGCGATTCCAGCACGTCAAACTGCAGCTCACCGACCACGCCGACGTACACGCGCTCCATACCGGAGTCGGGCTCGATGAAGATACGGATGGCACCCTCCTGCGCGATCTGGTTCATACCCTTGGCAAA
>JAGBXH010000255.1 GCA_017629395.1 Clostridia bacterium
ACCGCCGCCCCCGTGGGTGACAAGCTGGCAGGCTTGACCTTCGTGCTGACCGGCACGCTGCCCACCATGGGCAGAAGCGAAGCCGAAAAGCTGATCGTGGCAGCAGGCGGCAAGACCTCCTCCTCGGTTTCCAAGAAGACCTCCTACGTGGTGGCAGGCGAGGCTGCAGGCAGCAAGCTGACTAAGGCGCAAAGCCTTGGTGTGACTGTCATTGACGAAGCCGAGCTGCTGCGCATGCTGTCTTAAAAAGCCTTCCTCCGGGAGGAAGGGGGACCGCTTGCGGTGGAAGGAGCCTGCGAAACCGCAGCTTTTCAATCTTTTTCCCCATACGGATAACCAAATTGCTTTGTCCGCCGATCTCCCTCAGTCGCCTACGGCGCCAGCTCCCTCCCGGAGGAGAGCCTTGTAGAGGTCGCCCTTGGCTTATGGTCGTAGCTATAATTGCGCACTACACCCCCGTATAATTCCTGATCCCTTGATACACGCCCTGTGCGAACAGCCCCGGGTTTTGGCTCATCAGCGCAGCGTCGCCGGGATTGGTGATAAACCCAAGCTCGACAAGCACCGCGGGCATGGCGGTCTTGCGCAGCACGTAAAGCCCCGAGCGCACAAACGTACCGCGATCGGGCAGCCCCGTGATATCGGTCACGCTCGTGACAATGCTTTCGGCAAGCGGGAACGCCTGCCCCGAGCGCGAATACACATACGACTCGGTTCCTGATGCCGAAGCGATCTCGGACGCATTGTTATGCAGGCTGATAAAATAATCCGCACCCCACGCGTTGGCATCCTGCACGCGTGCTTGCAGGCTGGAATTTAGTGACGTGCCCAGCTGCGTATCCTCCGTCGGGCGCGAAAGGCGCACCTCGTAATTCGGATCTGCACGCAAAAGTACAGCCAGCTCCTGCCCTACACGGTAAGTAATATCCTGCTCGCGCAGCCCGTTTCCCTCTGCGCCCGCGTTGGGATTGACGGGATTGTGCCCCTGATCCACATATATCTTAATTGCCATCATTACCCCCAAAATCATGTTCTATTCCATTCTATGAAAGGAATTTGCTATGAGTTCCATCAAAAATCACGACTTTTCCCAAGAAAAAAACGCCATTGTAGGCGGTACTTTATATTTGGTTGCCACGCCCATCGGCAATCTTGCCGATCTTTCCGAGCGTGCGATCAAGGTGCTTTCCGAGGTGGATTTTATTGCCGCCGAGGACACGCGCAACTCCCAGAAGCTGCTTTCGGTGCTGGGGATCTCCAAGCCCATGGTGTCCTATTTTGAGCACAACAAGCGCGAGAGGGGCGAGCAGATCATCGAGCGGCTGCAGGCAGGCGAATCCTGCGCTTTGGTCACCGATGCGGGCACGCCTGCGGTATCCGACCCCGGTGCAGACTTGGTGGTGCTGTGCGCAGAGCGCGGCGTGACCGTGACAAGCATTCCCGGCTGCTGCGCTGCCATTACCGCGCTGACCCTTTCCGCCCTGCCCACGGGTCGCTTTACCTTTGAGGGCTTTCTTTCCACCAACAAAGCCGAGCGGCGCGAGCACCTTGCCGATCTGAAAAAAGAAAAGCGCACCATGATCCTGCACGAAGCGCCGCACAAGCTGCGTACCACACTCTCGGATCTTGCCGATGCCTTTGGCGGCAGCCGCCGCATCGCGCTTTGCCGTGAGCTGACAAAGCTCAACGAGCAAATAGAGCGTACGACCCTGGACGGTGCGATGGAGATCTACGCCGCAAAAGAGCCGCGCGGCGAGTACGTGCTGGTCATTGAAGGTGCGAGTGAAAGCACGGAATCGGGCGCATTCTGGCAGGACATGAGCATTCCCACACACGTGCAATATTACGTGGATACGGGCATGTCCGAGAAGGACGCCATCAAGGCAGCCGCCAAAGACAGAGGCGTACATAAAAACGAGGTGTACAGCGTGGTCGTAGAACAAAAGAACGCGCAAAAGTGATCGAATTTTATCGTTTTATTGCACAACGCTCCCGCATTTCACAATAAATAACCGCACTTTTTGTACAATCTTGCATATTATTTATTTTTTCTTGCAAAAAACTGTTGCATACACGGCACTTATGTGCTATGATATTAGTATCGTTTCATCTCTATTGTAAAGGAGAATTACCATGAAAAAATGTAAAGTCGGCGTCATTGGCGCAACGGG